>JAAUSA010000095.1 GCA_012031975.1 Alkalinema sp. RU_4_3
AATGTTCTTGCTGCACTCGACGCACACGCCGGCCTGCGTTCGCAGCGAAGAACGGCGCGCCACAGTCGGGGTCGCGGCGGCAGGGGCTTGTCCGGCGAGGGGCTGGGTGGGAATGGTCGGGTCGGGTCGCTGGATGGGCGGCAGATTTCGAGGCAGGGGCGGCACCTGGGCCTGGAGGGTGGCACCGCTCGGCAGGGTCTGGGCCTGGACCACCTGGGGCATGCTAGCACCCACCATCAGGCCTCCGATGAGAAGGATTGCAGGCGTCGTTCGGGCAGGATGGGAATGGTTGCTAGGCATAGGGGGAAGCAATTTTAAATTATGAGGGAGCAAGGGGACTCATTGACGTAGCTGAAAGCCCCCTGATTCGCAGCAACCTGCAAGGGTTGAGGAGGATTTCCTGACTTAAGGTACCCGAGTTTTCCTTGGCTGAACCGTAATTTAGGGAAATTCGGCCCTAGGTTCGATCGCGTTGGAATGCTAGGATCGGGAAACCCTTTACCCCTAATACCATCCCCGTGAGTCAGTACGATCGATTAGTCACCATGGCCGAAGACGAGCTCACCCAGTACAGCAGCGACGCCCGCAAGGTGGAGAAATTGCGCCGCAAAATGGCCTTTGTGCCCCCGGCGGAACGGCTGTCAGTCAAGACACAACTGCTGACGGAATGCCCTGACACCGTGATTAATAAAGTACTGATCGAGCAGCGCCAGGCAGCGGCCCTACCCTTTTGGGGAATTGCTGGCCTGGGATTACTTCTGGGGATTGCCACCTTTCAGCCCTTGGATTTGATAGCAACGGTACTGGGGGGAGCCGGGGCGATCGCCATCCAAAAAGCGGGCTGGAAACTCCAGGCCAAACGGCTAGCCCTGCGCACCCTGGAGGAAATCGACGGCACCCGCGCGCCCCAGAATGACATGACTTCCACCTGACTCCAAACCGCGATCATCCCTGGCTTTTTGGGGATTAGCTTTACCATTTGTGACAGGTTTCTAAACGTTTTCTTGCGATTGGGGCTAGGGGCAGTCATTTCCTAAATGCGCCATGTAAGCTGCTAGGGGTAGGTATTCCCCCCAACTTTGAGATCGCAACAGAGAACCACCATGGTGAGCCAGTCCCTACTGGATGATCTGGTCGCGGCAATGCCCCAGATTCGACTGCAAATGTATTTCAAGTCCTCCCTGACGGCCCTGTCCCATGCCATGGAGGACCAGGTTTTGGCGAACCAAGATGCGCCCTTGGTGATCGCTAGTTTTCAGCGGGAACGGTTCTACCGCCAGGAGGCCCATCGTTATCTGCGGATCTCTGAGCAGAGCGATCAGGTCTATGTGCTGGCCGCCCCGGAAGCGGAGTTTTGTCACGCCTCGGGTCAGTATGAGACCATCGCCTTCTTGCCCCAGGATGCCCTCGCCCAGGAGTGGCATCTGGTGGTCCTCGGCCAGACCTCTGCGGGCTGTATTGTCTGCCGGGAGGTCAAGCCGGACGAGCAAAAACCACCGGAACTCCATGAGGACCAGTCGAGACGGTTTGAGGGGCTATGGACATTCAATCGCCAAATCGTCTTCAAGGTGGCGGAACTGCTGCTCCAACGCATTGTGCAATACCGTCCAGAGCTGGCAGCCAAGGCGAGAGCAGGTCTCTCTAGCCGCCAAAGCCAGACCCCACCGACGGATCCCGATCCCTTTGCCGAGCGCCTCGTCACCTACCTCCAGGTGGGCCAGTACAAACTCGACAAGGCCTACCGCCAAATGGCCACCATTCAAGCCGAAGCCTACGCCAACTTGAAGGAGCATCACCAGCAGCTCGAAGCCCTCGATCGCACCCGCAGTAACCTGATCGCCATCACGGGCCACGAACTGCGCACGCCCCTGTCCACGATTCAGGTCTGCCTAGAGAGCCTGGCCACGGATCCAGCCATCGATCCGATGCGGCAGGTGATGGTGCAGACGGCCCTGGCCGATGCCGAAAGGATGCGCAAACTGATCCAGGATTTTCTCACCCTATCGCGCCTCGAAAGTGGTCGGGTCGCCTGGGATCCAGAGCCCCAATCCCTGGTGGATGCCCTAGATCTGGCCATGGGCAGCCTGCGCACCCGCTATGGGGTCGCTCTGCCAAAGATTCGATCGAACCTCAAGGTCGATCTGCCCCCCGTCATGGTGGATGCCGAATGGCTCGTCGAGGTCCTGACCAAACTGCTGGACAATGCCTGCAAATTCACCACGCCCCAGGGCCGCATCACCATTAATAGCCAGCCGGGCGATCGCCCCCAAACCCTAGAGGTGATCATCGCCGACACGGGACGCGGCATCGAAGCCGATCGACTGGAAACAGTGTTTGAGCGGTTCCACCAGGAGGAGGGTGCCCTGCGGCGCAGTACGGGGGGGACTGGCTTGGGTTTGGCCATCTGTCGCCAGGTGATCGCCGCCTGGGGAGGTACCATCTGGGCCACATCTAAGGGTAAAAACAAGGGCAGCCAGTTCCATTTCACCCTGCCCGTAGACGATCGAAAGCTGGCGCCGAGTGGATCCAACGAATGAGCGATCGGGCTTTTCTTATTAACAACTGTTACAGATCCCAGGCCATCCTCGATTCAGGCAATTCCGGAGGGGTAAAATTTGAGCAAACTGCTGAGAGAGTTTAATCATCATGGCGGAAACATTGACTGGAAAAGCTCCTTTATTCCCCGGTAGTACCGGTGGGCTTTTGACAAAGGCCCTTGTGGAAGAAAAGTATGCAATTACCTGGACAGGTAAAAAGGCAGACGTATTCGAGATGCCTATGGGTGGCGCGGCTACCATGAATGAGGGTGAGAACCTTCTGCATTTGGCCCGCAAAGAGCACTGCCTAGCCTTGGGCGCTCAGCTCAAAGCTAAATTTAAGATCACCGATTACAAAATCTACCGAATTTACCCCAACGGTGAGACCGAATATCTGCACCCCGCAGATGGCGTCTTCCCCGAGAAGGTGAACGAAGGTCGCGTGGCCGTTAATAGCGTGCCCCGTCGAATTGGCGAGAACCCGGAACCCGCCAAGCTCAAGTTCAGCGGCAAGAAGACCTACGAACCGTAAGTCTCTAGTCGAATTTGAGGGATAATTACTAGCAGGGTAGGCTTTAGGGCTTGCCCTGCTATCTTTTTCGGTTGTTTATTGTGTTTGGCTATGACTTCCCCTGATTTCCAACAGTTCTGCAAGCTGGCGAGCCAAGGTAATTTTGTTCCGGTCTACCAGGAGCTGGTGGCGGACCTCGATACGCCTGTTTCGGCTTGGTATCGGCTCTGTCAGGGGGAGGCCTATAGTTTTTTGCTGGAATCGGTGGAGGGGGGAGAGCGGTTGGGCCGCTATAGCTTCTTGGGCTGTGATCCGCTGTGGGTGATGGAGGCGCGGGGCAATAGCACGTTGCAAACCCACCGCGATGGCCGCCAGGATTCCTTTGAGGGGGATCCCTTCGAGGCGCTCTCCGGCTGTCTGGCCTCGGTGCAGCCTGTGATGCTGCCGGAACTGCCGCCGGGGATTGGGGGATTGTTTGGGTTTTGGGGCTATGAGTTGATTCAGTGGATGGAGCCGAAGGTAACGATTCATCCCTTGAAGGAGGGGGATTTGCCCGATGGGCTATGGATGCAGGTCGATCGCCTAATTATCTTCGACCAGGTCAAACGCAAAATCTGGGCGATCGCCTACGCGGACCTGAGGGATCCCAACTGCGATCTGCAAACCGCCTACGACAAGGCCTGTGCTTCGATCAAAACGATGGTCGATCGCCTCCGCCAACCCCTGGCGGCAAAGCCCCTGCTTTGGAAGGCGGCGAAAGCTGGGGCGAAGGATGTGAGTGAGGCGTTGCAAATTGAGAGTAATTTTAGCCAGGAGGCCTATTGCGAGATTGTCGATCGGGCCAAGGGTCACATTCGGGCCGGGGATATTTTCCAGGTGGTGATTTCCCAGCAGTTTTCGACGCCGTTTTTAGGGGAGCCGTTTGATCTCTATCGATCGCTCAGGCTGATTAATCCTTCGCCCTATATGGCGTTTTTTGAGCTGAATGGTTGGCAGATTGTCGGGTCGAGTCCGGAGGTGATGGTCAAGGCGGAGAATGATGGGGAGGGGGGAAGAAGGGCGATCGTTCGTCCTATTGCGGGGACCCGTAAGCGGGGGAAAACGGAGGCCGAGGATGGGGCGCTGGAGAAGGATCTGCTGGCGGACCCCAAGGAGGTGGCGGAGCATGTGATGCTGGTGGATTTGGGGCGTAATGATTTGGGGCGGGTTTGCCAGGCGGGGACGGTCCATGTGGATGAGCTGATGGTGATCGAGCGCTATTCCCATGTGATGCATATTGTCAGTAATGTAATTGGCACATTAAATCAGGGGAAGACGGCTTGGGATTTGCTGAAGGCTTGTTTTCCGGCGGGTACGGTTAGCGGTGCGCCGAAGATTCGGGCGATGCAGATTGTGCATGACCTGGAGCCCTGTCGGCGGGGGGTTTATTCGGGGGTGTATGGCTATTATGATTTTGAGGGGCAGTTGAATAGTGCGATTGCGATTCGGACGATGGTGCTGCGGCCCAATGATGCGGGGAGTCGGACGGTGACGATTCAGGCGGGGGCTGGGCTGGTGGCGGATTCGGTGCCGCAGACTGAGTATGAGGAATGTTGGAATAAGGCGCGGGGGGTGCTGGAGGCGATTCGTTGTCTGGAATAGCCAATTTACAAACTGTTCCAAATTGCATAGGCTGGCTCCAAATTGCGCTAAACCTGTAGTAACAAGTTTCAAGTCATTTTGGAGGCGCTATGCCGTCCGATCGTTTTCGTCATGACCTCAAGAATGAGGTACGGCAATGGGTTGAGGAGGGGTTGATTAATGATCAGCAGTTGGATCAGTTGGTCGATCGCTACAGTTTGCATCAGCTCGATGGGGCTGCGAAGAACCGCTTTGTTGGGGTTTTGGTGGGTTTAGGCTGTCTGTTAATCGGGTTGGGGATGATTACTTTTATTGCGGCGAACTGGCAGGCGTTGGGTCGTCCGGTGAAGATCGGACTATTGGCAACGTTATTTTTGGGCAGCAATTTAGGTGGGTTCTATCTATGGGACCGGGGGAGCGTTCGGCTTGGCCGTCTCGAAGAGAATCGCTTGGGTGCGGGTCTATTGCTGATTGGAAATTTGGTGTTGGGGGCTTGTATGGCGCTCTCGACGCAGATGTTTCATTTGGGGAGTGATAGTTATTTATTGTTTTTATGGTGGAGTCTGGCGGTGTTGGCCATGGCTTACGCGGTGCGGCAAAAGTGGCTGGCGATGCTGGCGATCGCGCTGATGGGTCAGGCCTATTGGCTTTCAGTAATGCATACTTGGTTTTTTTGGAGTCGAAGTCAGACGTTGGGGGTATTGCCGGATGTGGGGTGGCTACCGAGTTATATGGCGATCGCGGCAGTGGTGATGTTTTTACCGCTGGCCCATTGGTGTCGATCGCGTACGGTCTTTGTGATGGCTTGGATTGCGATCGTCACTGCATTTTTCAGTGGGGCAATGACAAATGCTGATAATTTGATTCCGAAGATGTTGGCGTTTACGCTGCCGGGGTTGTTGCTGTGGAGCTACGACGCTGGGAGGCCAGAGTTTGGTTCCCTGGCTAAGCGACTGGGGGGTGGGACTATTGCCTTTTCTCTCTGCGCCTGTTCTGTATTCGGGGTAAATTTAATGTATGCGGGCCATAGTCGAGGCTATTGGGATGCTTTGCTGGGTTGGCCAGGACTGGGGAGTGGGATGATGTTGGGGATTGTGGCGATCGTGCAGTGGGTCAGGTTGTTGAGAAGCGATCGGGGTTTGAATCTAACGGTGTTGGGAATTGTGGTGTTGCAGGCGATCGCCCTAACGCTCAGTGGATTCGGGGCACCGGGTATTGATTTGGGTGGGTTGATGCTAAACGCCTTAACGGCGGTCTGGGGCATTGGATTGATTCGAGAAAGTTTATCTGAGGGCGATCGATCGATGTTTTGGTCCGGGCTCGCAACTTTGACCACGCTGGTGATGGCAAAGGTGTTTTTGAGTACGACGATGTTGACGTTTAAGGCGTTGATGTTGGTGGTCTGTGGAGTGTTAATTGTGATGGCGGGGATTTGGTTTGAGAAAAATGTGCGATCGGTGTTGCGATCGGGGAGTTTGTCATGATCAATAAGCAGAGATTCTGGTTGGCGTTTTTGTTGCAAGTTATTGTGCTGCTGTGCATTCCAGCCCAGGCTGTTTACACAACGCTGACGGGTCGTACTGTCCGGTTGCAAACGGTTCCGGTCGATCCCTACAACTGGCTAACGGGTTATTCTCAAACGCTGAGCTATGATATTTCGCGCGTGGCGGCGCTGGAAAAGGTAGCGGGCGTGAAGCCGGGGTTTGTCAAAAATGGCTCGGTTGTGTATGTAACGCTAGAATCAGGAAAACCAGGTCAGTCTTGGAAACCGATCGATATGAGTCTAGAAAAGCCGATCGGCTTAGCTGAAAATAAGGTTGCTTTGCGTGGGGTGGTCGATCGCGGTGCTGTGGTCTATGGCCTGGAGACTTACTATATGCCGGAGGCAGAAAAGGATCAGGTGAATCGGACGATTATTGAGGCGCAACGGAATAAGCCTGCGATCGTGGAGGTGAAGATCGATCGTTTTGGCAATGGCATTCCGATCGCTGTTGAGGTGGGTGGGCAGCGGTTGAAGTTTTAGGGGGGCGATCGGGGATTCTGTTTGCTATAGTGAAGGGGTGTTGGATCAGTCGAGGTAGAACCATGCAGTATCAAATTTTTGTCCAAAACTCTGCCGACCGACGATTTACAGCTTCTGTGATCGGGATGTCCGGCTGCGTTGCTGAAGGCGCTACGAAAGAAGAGGCCATGGCCAGCGTGGAACGGTTGCTAGAAGAGCAGTTGGCCCATGGCGAGATCGTGACGCGAGATTTACCTAATATTTCAAAGGAACAACCTCATGCGGCATTACTCGGGCATGGCATGTTTAAGGATGATCCCACCTTTGATGATTTTCTAGAACACATGGCTGAATTCCGCCAGCAAGTCGATGGACAGGAGACTGTGTGACGGGCCATGCTCTACATTTTTGATACCGATCACCTAACGCTAAACCAACGTGGTGATCTAGTTGTCGCCGGACGGATTCAGCGCTTTAACTATAGTAAGGATAGACTCCTCACGACAATTGTCAACCTTCAGGAGCAATTTTCTGGTCGATTTCAGCAAATTCAGCGGGCAAAGAATCCGACGGCATTAATTCAAGCTTACCAACTCTTTAGTAGAACGGTTGACTATTTTAGACCCTGGCAAGTGTTAGATTATGACGATCGGGCAGAACTACAATTTCAAGCAGCGAGGAAATCTGGTGTGCGAATTGGGACAATGGATTTACGCATTGCGGCGATCGCCCTTTCCCTAGATGCTACGGTTGTAACTCGCAATCAGAAGGATTTTCAACAGGTGCCGAATCTCAAGTTTGAAGACTGGTCTGTTTGATTGGGCGATCGGGGATTCTGTTTGCTGTAGTGAAGGGGTCTTGGACCAGTCGAGGTGGACCTATACGGGAGCGATCGCTAAAACCTTTGCACAGTTTGGCATACTCTATTAACTCAGGGTGGTTCTACCAAGTGACCCAAGTGACTGTACCAACTAGATCCAAAGTGCGCTACTATTAGTGGTGGAACATCTAGGTCATAACTTCTATGAACCTCCCCATCCCAAAGACTACTGTAGACTTTCATTTTCTGGTGGAAGAAAGCTCAGAGGGCCAAGTTGTTGCCACTGTTGCTGAACTTGCCGATTGTCAGGTGATCGCGAAGACCCAAGCCGATGCGATCGTTGAGCTTGAGAAAAAATTACACGATCGGTTCACAAAAATTACTGTTGTTCCCTTCACGATGTCCGTAAATGCAGCAGTTGAACCACAGGACGAAAATCCATGGACAGAATTTATGGGCATGTACAAGGATGATCCTATTTTCGCTGAAATTGCTGCAGAACTTCGGGTCGAAAGAGGGCTGGAACATCTTGGTTGGGTCGAATGAATCTCTGGCTGCTTGATACTGACATCGTTTCTTTCTGCTTGGCTGATCAACCTCTGGTGAATCAACGTCTTGCGATCGCTGGAAATGATGCCGTTATTTCGATTGTCACTGTCCATGAAGTTTTCAATGGCTGGGTCGCCCGGATCAACAGTGCAAAAACAATTGAAGAAACAGTTTTCCTCTATGGCAAACTCTCCAAGGCTCTGGCACTCTTTAGAAAAGTCAGAGTTCTTGACTTCGATGATAAAGCTTCAGTCCAGTTAAAAAAATTGCTAACACAGTATCCCAATCTTGATAAAAGCAGTCTACGAAAGGACATGCGAATTGCTGCGATCGCTCTAGCCAATAATGCTAATATTATCACTCGAAATTATCGAGATTTCTCTTTGGTGCCGGGATTAGTGATTCTTGATTGGTCCCAGCCTTAAATGCCAATTGAAAGCTCAGAAAGTCAGTCCTGGTAGTCGGGATTTGAAGATTGCGGCGTTGGCGAAGCCTCTCCTTGGAGAATCGCTCTTTCCCTAGATGCCACTGTCGTGACTCGCAATCAGAAGGATTTTCCACAGGTGCCGAATCTCAAACTTGAAGACTTTTCTTAGCACCCTCAGGGAAGTGTTATATTAGATCTGAGGCAATCGTGATCATCCACAGATGAAGTAGTATGAACCAAACGGCCACTATCAACACCAAATTGATTAAATCCCTGACTGATATTATTCTTTCTTTGACAGAGGAAGAACGATCGCTGCTCGGGTTTCAAGTGAGTCATCCGGATCTGACGGCAGCTGAGTTGCAGGAAAAATACAGTGCTCTAAAACAGGATATTGAACTTGCATCGGCACAATTCAGTCGAGGTGAATACACTGAATACACCGATGAGTCCTTAGGTGATCTTCTAGCTGATATTAAACAACGGGGTCGGCAACGACTGAGCCGTCATCAATCTCGCAACGTTGAAGATCTATTTAACACCTAAAAAAATTCGATCGCTTCGCGAAAAGAAGTGTATAATGAAAGGAGGGTAGAGGAATAAAGAGTAAAAGGGTAAAGGGCTACGAAAGAGTCCTCGCAGCAGCCGGAAAGACACAAACAACACGGAAGCCGAGGAGGTTGTTGCGATAGTCGGGCGAGAGGTGACGGCGAAAGGCAGAACGACAGTACCGAGGATTGTTGTACCACGAACCACCCCGCAGCAGCTTTCTAGAGTCTTTTTTGCGATCGCCCACCACCCAAGCAGAGCCATCGATCGGCGCACCTTCATAGTTATCGTGCCAATCATCTTGACACCATTCAAATACATTTCCATGCATATCATATAGGCCAAATCGGTTGGCAATACCATAAGAACCAACGGCTGTTGTTGTTTTGAGTTCGTATCCATAGTTAGCCAGCTCGTTAGCGATCGCATCCCCAAAATGATAAGCCGTCGTCGTCCCAGCCCGACAAGCATATTCCCATTCGGCTTCGCTAGGCAATCGGTAGGCTCTGCCTGTATGACGAGATAGACGATCGCAAAACTCGATCGCATCTAGCCAAGATACTTGTTCGACAGGTAGTCGATCGCCATCAAAATGAGAAGGTTTGGAATCAAGATCGATCTTTACTTTGGGGAGGCGATCGGCTACCATCTGCCATTGCGCTTGGGTGACTGCATACTTACCCATGAAGAAGGGAGAGACAGTCACCTGACGCTGTGGCCCTTCATCGTCTGAGCGATCTTCTTCCATCTCAGGAGAACCCATCTTAAAGGTTCCACCAGGGATGGAGACCATATCAAGCTCGACACCGTTTATGTTCTCGGTGAAGTATTGAGCAGATAAAGAATAGCGCTGAAGGGTAAGGGCCATGGCTTGGATCTAATTAGGTGGGTTGGCAGACCGTTCAGTCAAAGACCTACCAGGCTCACCAACCCTTTTGCTTTTCGGATAGGTCGTCCTATCACCGGAACAAGCTGGACTCTTCGATGTACACCCGATCGATTCCCATCGACCAGCTCTGACGGGTGAAGAGTACTCGCAGCAGCCGGAAAGACACAAACAACACGGAAGCCGAGGTTGTTGTTGCGATTGTCGGGCGAGTTGTGATTGCGATAGGCAGAACGACAGTTCCGAGGATTGTTGTTCCACGAACCACCCCGCAGCAGCTCTTTAGCTTGTCCCATACCTAGAATAGCCTAATTTGAAGGCTTTAGCTAATCTGTTCACGAAAACATTCACGCAATGCCTGCACAGCCCCAATCTCATCATCTTTCGCCTGATTTAAGAAGTCATAGAGCCATTCCTTCGGCATCTGAGGAAAAGTTGGGCTGCGATCGACTTCGACATAGTCCGTATCCTGAAGCTGATAAATTTTCAAACATTTACCATCAAAACGCCAGAATTCTGGCACTCCAAGGCGTGAATAAAACTGATTTTTCTGAATGTCAGTATGGGTAATATCGACCTCTACGACCAAGTCAGGCGGTGGGTCTTGGGTAAAGTCTACATCTCTTCCCTTGACTAAGGCATGATTTTGAATGTAGAAGGCTTTGTCGGGTTCAGCACCTTTGTTTAATCCAGGGTATTTCATTGTCGTCGAACCCATAGATTTTAATCTCAGCCCCATTAACTCAACTAGGGTCAAAATAAAATATGAAATGTTATCCGCAGAAAATTCATGCTCTTCTAAGGGCACAGTAATCTCCAAGACACCTTCATCATAGGTTATACGAGAATTTCGACACTCGGGCAAGGCGGCCAGAATTTGTAGGTAACCCTGCCATGTGATTTCACGAAAGACTACCCGCTGCTCACCAACGGCGCGCCGCAAATCAAATCTTGCTTCTGGGGCTGCAACTACCATAGCACTTGCCTAGAACAGGATTATAACAATCATAGCATATCTATTGCCCATCACCCAATAGAGTTCCTGTAATATGCCGCTTCAAGCCCCAGGTGTCCCCATGGTCCAAATGGGCAAACCAACTGGTTAACGATCGCTCATCCGCCGTTCCGCCATGCAGACGCTTTCTGGCTCGGTGGAGATTAGCCGATCGCACCCGAATATTAATATCGCGAGGCATAGCTGTGTTCATCGGCTGCATCCGAAAGCCGACGAATGATGCACCCACAGTGGTTTTGAAAAGTTGGCTTTTGACTGGGTGTAGCTTGAGGCGCAGGGTGGCAAGATAGGACTCGATCGCACGTCTAGCCTCGACTAATTCCTGGCGATCGTCACTAAACAAAGCAAAGTCATCCACATAACGCAGATATTTTTTGATTTTCAACTTTTCTTTGATGAAATGATCCAGTCCATTCAGATAGAGATTGGCAAAGAATTGGCTGGTGAGATTCCCGATCGGTAGCCCCCGGCGCCGCAGATTTGTCAATAGATCATCACCTGGAAACCACTGTTCGATCGGCTCTTGAGGATTACTCCCATCAATAATTTTCTCAATTAGCCAGACTGTATCCGCGCAACCAATTTTTCGCCGCAGTATGGCCTTCAGAATTTCATGATCGATCGTGGGAAAATATTTCCGAATGTCGCACTGCAATACATACTCACTCGATCGCATATAGCCCACAAATCGCCGCAAAGCCCTATGGGTACCGTAGCCATGTCGATTGGCATAGGTATGGGCAATCAGGGTGCGATCGAGCAGTGGTCCAATTACATTACAGAGGGCATGGTGGACGACGCGATCGGGGTAAGGCGCAGCGGAAATCCACCGGGGCTTAGGGTCAACGATGCCGAAGGTGTGGTAGGGTCCAGGGGTGTAGGTGCGATCGATTAGATCTGTTTGAATTTGCAATAGATTCGCTTCAAGCTGATGGTTGAATTCCAGTACATTGGGCCGAAAGCGCTTACCTTTCTGGGCTTGGCGGGCGGCAATACAGAGATTATTGAAGCTGATAATTTCAGGCCAGAGATTCTTGTGGCGTTTCACTGGTAGCACCTATTACAAAGTCTATTGTCGCTGCTGCTTCAGCCATCCACCCACTTCTTTTCCCACGCCATTAAACAAATTACTCACATATTCATATCGCCTATTGTCAATCAAGCTCAGATCATGTAATAATCTAGTCTGGTATCGTAAGACTTCTAGCTTGGTATTCACAGCATTAAGATGCGTTATCTTATCTTTAGCAAACCTCGCTCGGATAAGCTCTTCCAGCACATCTTGCAATCCAGAAAAAACTCTGTCGCCCAAGGAAAACTTGTAGCTTTTCGGTAAGCGCGATAGAATAGGTGCATACCACTTAATTAAGTCGTAGGTCTTTTGGATTACAGATAGTTCACTCATGGCATCAGCATAGCGTAATTCAGCCTAGAGCAAATCTAAAAAAAATTGATCGCGCTTCGCGCGAAGGGGAGTGAAGAAGTGTAAAGAAACCAAGAGTAAAAGGGTAAAGGGCTACGGAAGAATCCTCGCAGCAGCCGGAAAGACACAAACAACACGGAAGCCGAGGTCGTAGTCGCGATCGTCGGGCGAGACGTGATTGCGAAAGGCAGAACGACAGTTCCGAGGATCGTAGTCCCACGAACCACCCCGCAGCAGCCTATCAGCATCTTTTTCGCGATCGCCATCCACCCAAGCGGATCCATCGATCGGCGCTTCATCATAATTATCATGCCAATGATCCATGCACCACTCCCAAACATTGCCATGCATATCGTGGATCCCGAACTCGTTAGCTGCGTTTAGGCTACCCACTGCGATCGTCTTCTCCCGATATTCCCCAAGCTGACCGGATCCATACTTACCTGGATAGGTATTTCCCTCATACGTCCAATCTTGAGCCCGATAATTTGCCACCTCAGCATCTATAGTCTCCCCAAAGTGAAACGCCGTCGTTGTCCCCCCCCGACAGGCATACTCCCACTCAGCCTCCGTCGGCAGCCGATATTCTCTCCCAGTATAGGCAGATAGGCGATCGCAAAACTCGATCGCATCCAGCCAAGACACCTGTTCCACTGGGAGATCATCCCCTTCAAAATGAGAGGGGTTTGGGTCCAACTCTATATTGATCGGGTCGATCGCCTCCGCCACAAATCGCCACTGTACCTGAGTCACCGCATACTTCCCCATATAAAAGCCCGGTAGCGTCACCCCATGGGCGGGCTTCTCATCACTATAGGCCCCCAATTCCTCCTCCGGCGCGCCCATACTAAACGTCCCTCCCGGCAACTTCACCAGCTCCAACGCTAGCTCCGACGCCAGGGCTTCCACATATTGCGTCCCCTGCACCGTTCGTCGATCGATTTGGACTTTTTTACGCTTAATGGCGATCGTTGCCACCTCGAATTCGTAATCAGCGGGTTGTAGTGGGGGGTGCGATCGGCCTAATTCCCCCTCCCGATACTCCGCCACCTCAAAGTCAAAAGTCTTTAATTCTGGCATTCCTGCCCCTACCTGAGGCACATCCGATTCCACCACCTCCTGCAGCAAAACCCTTGCCAGACCCTCTACCGAAGATAGCCGCTGTCGATCCGCCTGAGTTAGCGACTGGGGCGATCGCACCGCCTGATTAACCGTCCGCATCAACCCTACAAATTCCGGCTGCGATTCTAACTGTGGCTCCATCTCCCGCACAATCTGAGCCAGCCGCGCAAACTGAGCCACAACCTTAGCGCGATCGGCCTCACTCCCCACCTGCTCAAAACAAGCCAGCATCTCCGCCACCATCTGCCGCACTCCCGCCTCCCCACTACAGACCAAAGCCGCAAAACGCTGGGCCTGAATCTCCTGCGATCGCCGATTCGGATTCAACCGACTCAACTCACCCAGATAATTCAACAACACCTTCGCCAAACGCTGCTGCCGCTCCTTTGGAAGCTTCATCGTCTCCAGCAAATAGCATCGCACCCCAGAATTCATCGCATACAGCTCATAGCCCACGGTCGAACATAAATCCGACAGCAACAAATCCGCCTCCGCCTCCCAAGGCACCGTCCCCACAAATTCCACCCGCAAATAATGCACCAGTTCTGGCGTCAGCACCATCGGCAAAGCCGCATGATAGGCTAACTGCTCATAGCCCTTAGCGATCGTCTCATCTGTGCCAAACTGCCGCACAAACAACGCCAATTTCTGCTTCGCCCGCTCCCGCTCTTGACTATCCATCAGCCATCACCCCCCAAACCCATCGCCAGCCCCCGCAGGGCCGATACCGCATCCCCAAAGCCCTCCTGATCCATTTGAAACATCGGCACCAAATAGGCCAAAATTTCCGCAGAACTCCCCTCCCAACGCTGCCTCGACATGGGATTGAGCCAAGCCACCAGACTCGTCTGCCGCCGCAACTTCCGCAAAAATCTCGTCGTCGCCTGAATCCGCTCCTGCCGCCGCCGCCCCCTCCGCCGCCCCCGCATCACTCACCACCAGCACCGCCGTATCCCCATCACAACTCGCCAGCAAATCCTGAAATTCCACGGGCTCCGTCAAATACAAATCCCGATACAGCGACTCCCCCGGCACATTATGAAAATAAAACACCTGAATATTCTCCTCCGCTAGCCGACTCTCCTGCTGCGCCGTCTCCACCAAATCCCGAGTAAACCGATGAAACGGCATCATCGAACCATTCTGATCCAGCAATAGCACCAGCCTCGCATCATTACGCCTTCTACGCTGATAGACCGGACCCAAATAATAGCCCCGCTCCGTCCGCGCCGCAATCGTCCCTGGCATATCCAGCACCACCCTCGCCCCATCCGCCACAATGCGCCGCAACATCCGCCAACCATAGATCATCGATCGCCTCGACACCGGATAATAGCGACTCAACTGCAACGACTCATCCTCATCAAAGGTCGATCGAGGAGCCTGCACAGGCACCGTTGACAGATCCACCGGAGGTCTTTCCAGTTCGATCGGCCCAGGCGACGATGACAGATCGATCGGTTCATTGGACTTAGTATTATCAGATCGATCGCCCTCAGAAGTTTTACCACCCGACGCTAAACCTAGATCCTCACGCCCCAGCTTTTTATCCTGCTGCAACGCCTTAACCTGAGCCTCCCAAGCCCGCTCAACCTTCTCCTGCTGATGTCGAGAACTACACCACAGCGCCTGAACCATTTCCAGCAGCGCCGCCTCATCCGGGACAAAACCCTGCTCTACGGCATCAAGGGCCGATCGGTACTCCCCAATCCCCAAGCGAAACCCATATTCCTGCCGTCGAACCCGCAGAAATAACCTGGTAATAAATTCCGCCGCATCAAATTGGTCCATAGCAAACAGTAGAAACCATCACCCCAGAAAATTCAGCCAGCATAAGCACTATAGCTGAACTCCAGGCTCAAATTTCCGCCAATCCTCTCGAATTTTCAACAACATTTCAGCATAGGGCGGCACACCTTTCTCTACCTTTAGCGTACCCGCATCGTAGGGCTCAGCACCAAAGCTTTGCAGCGCCTGCAACCAGTCCAAAAACTCACTGGTCCCCGGTTTCTTCTTCAGTCCAGCCGCATTACGGACAGAAAGGAAGCGATCGATGGCCGCCTCTTGTAGCTCTGTCTCCGGTAGTTCTGTCTCCGGCACTCGCATCTTTTGAATCTCATAATGCCGTTGCACAATATCCTTGAGTAGTTTAGCGTCACTTGGAAACTCAACATAGTGATACAGACAGCGCCGCAAAAAGGCATCGGGGAGGTTTCCTTTCTCTTTGTTGCTGGTAATAAAGACGATCGGCAGGCAATCTGGATCTGCCGTTACATTTTCCCCTGTCTCCCGAATCGTAAATTCCCAAGGCTCATCCAGCAAAGTCAGCAGGTCATTTGGGAAATCCAGCTCAGCTTTATCCACCTCATCGATTAGCAGGACCGATCGGCTGCCTCGATGCCGGAAGGCCTTACCCAATTCTCCATCATCACAGTAGCCCTCAGCACTACTAGGGTCATGCTTTGCCTCCATGCCTCCTTTTACCAGTTCCACGTCATACAGCCGCGACAGCGCATCGTAGACGTACTGACCGTCCTGAGCCTTGGTCGTGGATTGAATATTCCATCGGAAGTAGGGCAGCCCTAGCTCAAAGGCCACGGCCCGAGCCAGACAGGTTTTGCCACAGCCGGGATCACCTTCAAGGAGCAGGGGGCGATTGAGGGCGATCGCCAGGTTCACGGCTGTCACCAGCTTCGGATTGGCAATGTAGGGCTCTGGCCGACTGGGTGCATCAGGATGCGATCCCTCTGGCTGTGCCAATAGCTTATTTCCTTCAAACTTTAATCGATCGGCTTTCATATCCAACATTCTCCTGACTTGCTAATTTAACAGTAAAGCTTTTTCCAACCCAGAGCGTACCAAATTAGGTATCCCTTCAACAGCCTCTCTGCCGTCAGAGAATCTAACGGTACTACCACTAAAAATCTTTGTCGCCAATAAAAGACTATCTTGTTCATTGCATTGTGGATAGTCCTCCAGCCATACCTGGATTTCGTCTTTTCTCCATGTGCGCAAAGACAATCGCTCACAGAAAAATGAATCGTTCATCGCCTTCCATCTATTAAAATATGAATGATCACACTTAAACTCTCCATCTGCAACTAAAACTGCGACAAATTTAACCCTTCGATACTTTTTCCTATCATTTAGATAATCAACTAGAGGAAGCCAAAAATTCTGGATAAACTGATCCAAGGCTGCTTCCTGAAAAGGATTCTCTAAGCAGTCCCAACCATGAATCTCAAGAAAAACAACACTTCCATTTTTCACAGAATTCGCTATCACTTGGACATTGTTTTGCTCCACGGATAGCCTGTCGTTATCAGTTTTTGATGGAAGCTGACGAGAAAGTTCTTCGACAAAAGATTCAAACCCAGGACTGCTACCAGCATATGTCCCAATCCTGTAGGACTTAAAATCTCCTGTCAAATTTTTGAGAAGATCTTCAAGTATCTGAATAAATAGTTCCCCCTCCATCTGAATACTATTCTGAAGCAAAAACAGAACATCCCCTCTTTGCCCATCCTCAAATAGATCTAAAATTCGTTGGACATCTTTTGTTACTTCTTTAAAGTCAATTCTAGGCAGATCTCTTTTAAATTGAGCAGAACCGTAAGCACCTTGCCTGGAAGATGTTAATCCACGTAATTCTTCTTCCAATAATCTGATTTGGAGCATTTTTGAATCACGCCTTTCCTTAAAGGACACCTTTCGCTCCGGATCCTTTTCATCCCGATAGGCTTCATCTAGCCCTTCATAGTCATTAGAAAGACTTGCGATTTCTCTATTTTTTGATTCAATCTCAAGTTCTGTTGATTTTTTCATAGCTATAGACTAGATCGTTCTATTTCTAACTTTTTAATATCAGCCATGCATTTATCCCTTCTCTTTTTCAAAGAGGCTTTACGTTCAGGATCTTTCTCATCTATATAGCTCACATTTAGAATCTTATACAGGGAAGTAAGATCTGAAAGTTCTTCTTTGATTCCTTCAAGTCTAAGTGCTCTTGAATCCTCCATAGCTTTTAAAGCATTTCCCCCTTGACTGGTCAAAGTCCCCCAGAATTGGGGGATTTAGGGGG
>JAAUSA010000337.1 GCA_012031975.1 Alkalinema sp. RU_4_3
CCTTCACCCGCATCACAGGCTACAGCCCCGCCGAAGTCCTCGGCAAAACTCCCCGCATCCTCCAAGGCCCCAACACCAGCCAAACCGAACTCCAAAAAATTCGCAAGGCCCTGGCGCATTGGGAAGCTGTCACCGTGGAAGTGATTAATTACCGCAAAGATGGATCGGAGTTTTGGAACGAATTTAGTTTGGTGCCCGTGGCCGATAGCAGCGGCTGGTATACCCACTGGATCGCAGTACAGCGCGACACCACCGTCCGCAAACGCACCGATGAAATTCGCCTGGCCCTAGAGCGAGAAAAGGAACTCAGCGCCCTCAAAACCCGCTTTTTCTCCATGGCCTCCCACGAATTCCGCACCCCCCTCAGCACCGCCCTCGCCGCCGCCCAGGTCCTGGAAAACTCCCAAGTCGAATGGGACAACCATGAAAAGCGCCTGCGCAACCTCTATCGCATCCAAGACTCCGTCAAAAACATGGTGCAACTGCTCGACGACATCCTCACCATCAACCGCGCCGAAACCGGCAACCTCGCCTTCAACCCCAAACCCCTCAACCTAGCCCAATACTGTCGGCACCTGATTGAAGAAATGCAACTCAGTGCCAGCAATCAGCACCGCCTGGAGTTCACCTGTGCAGGCCCTAGCCAATCCCTCAATCTCGATGAAAAACTAATGGGCTCAATTCTATCCAATCTGCTCTCCAACGCCATCAAATATTCCCCCAACGGCGGACAGATCACCCTTTCCTTGGTGTTTCAGACCCATACCGTGGAAATTCAGGTCAAAGATCAAGGAATTGGCATTGCCCCAGCGGATCAAACACGTCTATTTGAGCCCTTCCAGCGCGGCAAAAATATTCGCAACATCCCCGGCACAGGGCTGGGCCTGGTGGTGGTCAAAAAATGTGTGGACCTCCACCAGGGCAGCCTGCAAATCACCAGCGATCTAGACCAGGGAACCACTTGTCTAATCACCCTCCCGCTTTAGCTGCGATCGAACCTTAGCACCACCACCGCATCCTTCGGCACGCGATAGCTCCCCGTCCAGGACAGTCCCACCACCGTCGTTGTTTGCAAGCCCGTCGCATCAATCTGGTAGGCCGTCAGCAGCCCCCGACTCGGCACAGGCCCATTCACCCCCGTAAAGCGCAACTGCACCCACTGATCGGCTCCCGATCGATTCACCAAGGCCATACCGTAATGCTTTTCACCTCGAATCGCATAGGGCGTGATCCCCGCAAAACTCGACTTCACCTGCACCAGATCCCCGCGTAAATGACTATTGAACAACTGATAGACGTAGGCCGCAGGCCGCTTGCGCCAATTGCCAAAGCTATTTTCCAATTTACCATACCAGCCATCGGACTCATTCCAAGCCATCGAGGCATCGGCCCCCGCCTGCGTAATCGAAATCAACCCCGTCGCGTCATAGACCGCACTCACCTGATTGGTCATCCGCAGATCAGGCGGCGCATAGCTAATATTAAATTCATCATGGAAAATCTCCACACTTCGCGGCGTATATTTGGCAATTAGCGATCGCAAATTCTTCACCTCACTGCCCAAGGCCCCAGCCGCTTGGAACAGTTCCTGATCGGAATTATCCTTACGGGCCGTCGTATAGGTGTGATAGGACAGAAAATCCAACTGCGGATGGGCCTCTGCCACAAAGGCCTCAATTCGATTCGTCAAATAGGGCGACTCAAACCCCGGCCCCCCAATCTTAATGGTTGGATCGACCTGTCGCATGGCCTCCGCAACGAGTTTGTAAATCTTGCCGACTTCCGCTGGATTATTAACATAGCGGCGATCCATTTCATTTAGGACCTCCCAGTACTGCACACCCCGTTTTTGCTCTACATTCACCACCCGCACCAAATCCGCACATAGGGCTGCAAAAGCCTGATATTGATCGACCCTTAATTGCCCACTACCATTATCCATAAAGATTGGCCAATTGCCGTGATTAATCATCAATTTGGGTTGATAGCTCAGGGGATTGGCCATTACCGTGGCGATTTTGTTGCGATCCCAGCGGTAGGTAGATTTATCGGGATCGAGAATCCAGCCATACTCATCACGGCGGGAATCATTCATCATCTGGTAGTTGTGGTAGCGCAAAATGCCCGGACGCATCGCCGTCAAATTTTCCCGATAGGTGGCCGAAGCCATTGCCTTCGCGCTAAATAGTTGAAACCCATTTAATCCATAACTTAACGCTGTCGCCTTTCTCCCCGTCAATCGATCCCAATTGACATCCACCGCCACCGAAATCGCTTGAGCTAGCTGCATAACTTGGGTACTCCTGGGAAACAACGGTGTCTCCGATCGCACCTCCGACTGCACCTGCACTGAGACAGGATTGGGTGGGGCGATCGGATTGGTCCAGAGTAGGGAGATAAGCGCTGGCAAAGTGGTGAAATGGGGCATGGCTAAGTTCTTAAGTTTTCTATTGATCGTAGAATAGACAAGTTTCCCTCCACTCTCCAGTAAATCTCCCGAAAGATCCGCCAGATCGCTTAATTCTTTCACATAACGTTTTGGAGTCTTACAAAGAAATAAGGTTTTCCAAGCTTTCAATTGCAGGGTGGTAGGGTATCTAGCGAGGTCGCATTTCCAATGAAGCCATGGCAGATCTTTCCCCACCCCCATTACCCAACACCCCTTGGCAAGGCAGCCTCGACCTGAAGTTTGCCGCCGATCGCACTCGCGTCACCAAGCTCACCCACTGCGAGTCGGTCGCCCCCTACAAGGTACAGCGGGCCTTTCCCTGCACCGACGGCACTTCCCAGGTGGTTTTGCTCCATACGGCGGGGGGGATGGTTAGCGGCGATCGCCTCAATCTCACGGCCCAGCTTGCCCCCAAAGCCCAGGCGCTTTTGACGACCGCCGCCGCCGGGAAGGTCTACCGCGCCACGGAGGATAAAACGACGTTTCAAACCGCAACGATTCATCTGGCCGAGAATGCCCGTTTAGAATGGCTGCCTCAGGAGACTATCCTGTTTGACCAGGCCCGGTTTCACCAGAGCCTACGGATCAATCTAGGGGCCGGGGCGCAGGTTTTACTGTGGGATGTCGTTCGGCTGGGGCGGACGGCCCATGGGGAGAGTTTTTTGGAGGGGATGTGGCGATCGCATACCGAGGTCTGGCAGGATGGGAGGCCTTTGTGGATCGATCGCAGTTGTTTGAGGGCGAGTCCGGAGTTGTGGGAGGGTGCCGAGGGGTTGGGGGGGAGGGCGATCGTGGGGACGCTTGTGTGGATTGGTGGGGGGATTGATCAGGAGGGGTTTGAGGGGTTGCGGGGGCTCGATCAGTGGCCTGGATCCTGTGGGGGGATGACGCGGTTGCCCTATGGGATGGTTTGTCGCTATCGGGGGAGTTCGAGTACGGAGGTGCGGCGGTGGTTTGTTCAGGTTTGGCGGCATATCCGTGGTGAGCTTTGGCACTGCCCTTTGGAGACGCCACGGATTTGGATGATGTGATGCGGGCTTTTCGTTTGTTTACGAGGCTGAGGGCGAAGCATCCGGTCGTGGATTGTCGGGTTTTCCAGGAGATTTCTAGCCGGATGCTTCGCCCTTACGATTCGGGTGGATGGATGATGCTGGTTCTCCATGGGTATGAGTAGACCATATGCTCTACTTTCTGCGAATCTAGCGTCAAGGCTGTAGAATATGAGGACATTCTAACCTCACCCAGTTGGAGGACCCCAGCAATGCGAGAAGGCTACCAGCAACGTACAACTGCCGGAGATAAGACCATTCACCTACCTGTCCCGGATGCC
>JAAUSA010000338.1 GCA_012031975.1 Alkalinema sp. RU_4_3
CAGATTCGTAGTAGACATCACACGGGGCTTGACGCCGCTGAAGTCAGAGAACGCTGTGAAAAGGTTCCTGAGGTCACTGCAGTCTGGTTAGAAGGGAAGATCATCCTGCAGGAAGGGTGCCACCTGCACACACCAGATGTCATACATCCGCCCCTACTAGATATTCAAGAAGGAAGGCGGGCACGGAAACTACGAACAACGGCCACGGGGTCGAGGGATTGTACCATCACCAGCAAAAGCATGGGATAGATCGCCCTTCCCCAGATTGTTGCTTCATTTAGAAGATGGGTCGGCTCTTGCTGAAGACGTTGGGTAATGAAATTAAGCTGGAGTTCCTCTGATTCCGTCAGGGAAATATGATCGACGATCGTCCAGGGATAATCACTAACCGAACTTTCCTGCACCGTCACATAGGGCAGAAAGCTGTCAAACGTAAGTTTCCCAAGCGATAGAGTTTCCATGCATACCGCCTGAAAGATTGCTATATTCTATGATACGACCCAAGGCGTCACCTGGACCGTGGCCCATAAGGATGGACGGCCCTACTAAAGCATCGATCGGGCAGGGTGACAAACCTAGAGATTT
Source organism: Alkalinema sp. RU_4_3 (assembly GCA_012031975.1). Taxonomy (GTDB): domain Bacteria; phylum Cyanobacteriota; class Cyanobacteriia; order Leptolyngbyales; family Leptolyngbyaceae; genus JAAUSA01. The sequence continues at coordinate 586 of JAAUSA010000338.1, forward strand.
GCTGGGATCGCTACAGTTTCTAACCACAAAATACCGTAGTGTTGTTTACCAAATCTCTAACTTCCTGGTATGCGATCGCGTTCTCCCCGCTCTGAGCCCTCTCCATGGCTCAAGTTCAAACCCTTCAAGGCTCAATCCCTCAGCATCAAGTCAAAGCTGATCATCATGCTGCTGCTGGTCAGTGGGGTATCCACCTTGGTCACGGCCTATCAGGGCTATACCAGCGGCCAAGCCAGCCTCACCGATCGCGTCTTCAGTCAGCTCACCAGCGTGCGGGCCTCCAAGTCCTATCAGATCGAATCCTACTTTAAAAATATTCGCAACCACACCCAGACCCTGAGCGAAGACCCCTCGATCGTCGCCGCCATCAGCGAGTTCACCAAGGCCTACCAGCAGCTTCAGTCCGCCACACTCCCCGCTGACCAGGCCCTCAAAGACTATTACCGCAACAGCTTTCTGCCAAAACTCGCCAAAAATGGATCCCCCGTACTCGAAGCCTACCTGCCCACCAATACCGCCTCCCGCTACCTCCAGCACCATTACATCGCCGCCAATCCTAACCCCGTCGGAAAAAAACATCTCCTCGATACCGCCACAGATGGCAGTGACTACAGTCGTCTCCATGCCCGCTACCATCCCATATTCAGAAACATTATTCAAAAGTTTGGCTACTACGACATGTTCCTGATCGATCCCCAAGGAACCGTCGTATACACCGTCTTTAAAGAAACAGACTTTACAACCAATTACCGCAGCGGTCCCTACCAGACCAGCAACCTCGCCAAGCTGAACGAGATCGTCCAAGATGCCAAGGAGCGCAACTATTCCAAGTTGGCTGACTTTGCTGCCTACGCCCCTTCCTATGGGGCTCCCGCCGCTTTTATTGCAGCCCCAATCTTCAGTCAGGCCAGCCAGGGAAAATCTGAATTCCTGGGCGTGCTAGCCTTCCAGTTGCCCGTGGATGAAATTAATAATGTCATGACAGGCAATCGCAATTGGGAAGCCGATGGCCTGGGCAAAACCGGAGAAACATATTTGGTGGGCCGAGATTTCCTAATGCGATCGGCCTCGCGCTTTTTTGTTCAAGACCCGCAGAAATATTCAGAGACCCGGCGATCGCTCGGGATAATGGGGGATGAAATCGATCTCATCAACCAGTATGGCACCACCATCTTGCACCAGCCCGTTCGCACCGACGCCGTTGCCGAAGCCCTTGTGGGGAAACAGGGCACGAAGATTATCAAGGACTATCGTGGCGTTCCAGTCCTCAGCTCCTACGCCCCCCTACGGATTGATAACTTGGATTGGGTGATCTTAGCTGAGATGGATCTCTCTGAAGCCTATGCGCCCATCTATGCCTTTGAACGGCAAATTTTAATTTCGGCAACATTACTGATTCTGCTAGTAACATTGCTCGCCATGGCCCTGGCAAACTTATTCGTCAAACCCATTCAGAATTTGATTCGGAATGCCCGCAAAGTCGCAGCCGGAGAGCTGACAACCATCACCATGCGAGACGATCGCGATGAATTCGGCGAACTGGCCCAATCCTTCAACGCCATGGTCCACAGTCTCCGGACCCAAACCAACTTAGTGGAAGAGAAGAACCGGGAAAACGAACAGCTATTGCTCAGCGTATTTCCCGCCGCGATCGCCAAGCGCCTAAAACGGGGTGAAAAAGATATTGCCGAGGATGTCTCTAATGTGGCCGTTTTCCTGTCGGACTTAACGGGATTTGCCAAGCTGTCTGAGGCCTTGACTGCCTACGAGATTGTCGCAATTCTGAATGACCTAGTGGCGGCCTTTGATGAAGCTGCCGATCGCCACGGTATGGAAAAGATCAAAACCATGGGGGACAGCTACATGGCAGTCTGTGGGGTTTCGACACCCTATTTGGATCATGAGAAACGGGCGGTGGATTTCTCGATCGATATGGTGTCGATCATCCGTCGCTTTAACCACGAACGTAACTTTAATCTTGACATTCGGATTGGCATTGGCTCCGGTGATGTGGTGGCCGGAATTGTCGGTCGCGAAAAATTCATCTACGATGTCTGGGGTGACACGATCAATCTGGCCAGTGCCCTGCGGGCCGCCTGTCCACCGGGGGCAGTGTTAGTCTCGACGGCGATCCAACAGCGACTGCAAGATCTCTATCCCTTCCAGCCCATGGATCTTCTCGTCGAAGGCCGGACAAAACTGCCCGCTTGGCAGCTCAAACTGGCGGAGCTCAAAAGCCTGAAGGGAACCCTATGAACATCAACCTTTGGCAGAGCAGCACCTGGGTCTGGGCGATCGCCCTAGTGATTCTGTTCCCCCTATTGACCATTATTTTAGGCGAAAGCATTCATCGCCTCAGGCAGCGGGGTAAGCCAATCGCCTCGACCCTGAGACTGGTCCGCCATCTAATTGTGCCAGTGTTAGTCTTCCTGCTGTTCATGCAGCACGTATTGGCGATCGCCTCCGATGGCCGACTGATCAAAACCGTCCAGACCTTACTGTGGGTCTGCGTCATCCATGCCGCCTTGTCATTATTGAACGTCGTGCTGTTTGAAGAAGCGGAGGCGGATACCTGGCGATCGAAGGTTCCTAAGCTGCTGATTGACCTCTCACGACTAGTCCTCATCCTACTGGGCACGGCCATTGTCCTAGCAACCGTTTGGAACGCCGACTTGGCGGGCCTAGCGACGGCCCTGGGGGTGAGTTCGATCGTCATTGGTCTGGCGCTCCAGGATACCCTAGGCAGCGTCACCTCAGGCATCGCCCTGCTGTTCGAGCAGCCCTTTTCGGTGGGGGACTGGCTGAAGGTGGGAGACTTTGTCGGCCAGGTGATTGATATTAACTGGCGAGCAGTCCGGCTCCAAACCCTGGAACGGGAAATGCTGGTGATTCCCCACAAGGTAATCGGCGGTGAAATCATCCGCAACTTTAGCCAACCCCTGCGCATCCATGCCGAACGCATTAAACTAGGCTTCTCCTACAACAATCCACCCAACCTGGCCAAACAAGTTCTCACGGCAACAGCGATCGGCACCCAAGGCATTCTCAGTCAGCCGATGCCCCAGGTTTTTACCCTGGCCTATGACGACTCAGCGATTACCTATGAGGTGAAATTTTTTATTGAGGACTGATGGGGATTTGGAGGAGATCCGCGATCGCTTCATGACCAGGGTATGG
>JAAUSA010000339.1 GCA_012031975.1 Alkalinema sp. RU_4_3
CGGAAGTCCCCCAGAATTGGGGGGTTGGGGGGCAGCTCGGCAGTCAATGTCTTCAGCAAAGGTCGCTGGCATGAAACTCCGGTATACGATCGCGCCAATCTAACGGTGGGCGATCGCATCCCCGGCCCAGCCCTAATCATCGAAACCACAGGCACAAACGTGATTGAAGTCGGCTGGTCAGCGGAGGTAACGGCTCAAAACCACCTCATCCTAAGGCAGGAAGTTGAGACGACACCCTTGATGGTCACGCAAACCTCAACACAGCCGGATCCAGTGCTGTTAGAGATTTTCAACAACCTATTTAGAGCCGTTGCCGAAGAAATGGGCATCACGCTACAAAACACCAGCTACTCGGTCAATATTAAAGAACGTCTAGATTTCTCCTGTGCGATCTTCGATACCCAGGGTCAATTGGTAGCCAATGCGCCCCACATCCCAGTGCATCTCGGCTCCATGGGCGAAAGCGTCACTCGTTTGATCCTAGACAAAGGCCCAACCTTAAAACCTGGCGACGTATATCTGTCCAACAACCCCTACAATGGCGGCACCCATTTGCCGGATATTACGGTGATTACTCCGGTGTTTTAGAGGCGATCGCCCCCACTTCTATCTCGCCTCCAGGGGCCACCATGCCGACATCGGCGGGATTACACCGGGATCGATGCCACCGAATAGCCAGAGTATTTTAGAAGAAGGCATTCTGTTCGACAATGTTCAACTGGTTAACCAAGGCGAATTTTGTGTTGAAGATATTGTCGATCGCCTCACCAGTAGCCCATATCCCGCTCGCGATGTAGACCAAAACCTCGCCGATCTTCAAGCCCAAATAGCCGCCAACAAAAAGGGCATCGCAGAACTTCAGCGGATGGTGAATCATTATGGTTTAGCCACTGTGCAAACTTATATGCAACATTTGCAGGATAATGCAGAAGAAGCGGTCAGACGATCGATCGCCCTTCTCAAAAATGGCACATTTAACTACGCCACCGATCAAGGTCACCAAATCCAAGTCTCGGTCCAGATTAACCAGGGCGATCGCACCGCCCGCATTGATTTCACAGGCACCTCACCCCAGCAGTCGAACAACCTAAACGCCCCCTTAGCCGTCTGCAAAGCAGCGGTTTTATACGTATTCCGCACCCTCGTCGAGGACGACATCCCTTTAAATGCAGGCTGTCTAAAACCCCTGGAAATCATCGTCCCCGATGGCTGTATGCTCAACCCCAACTATCCCGCCGCCGTAGTCGCAGGCAATGTCGAAACCTCCCAGGCAATCGTCAATACACTGTACGGCGCACTGGGCATGATGGCAGCCTCCCAGGGCACTATGAACAATTTCACCTTCGGCAACGATCGCTACCAATACTACGAAACCATCTGCGGTGGATCGGGCGCAGGTCCAGGCTTCTGTGGCACTGATGCAATCCAAACCCATATGACAAATTCTCGCCTGACTGATCCAGAAGTATTGGAGTTACGGTTTCCGGTGCTGCTCGATCGCTTTGAAATACGCTCTGGCAGTGGGGGAGTGGGCCAATATTCCGGTGGCAATGGTGTGGTGCGACAAATCCAATTCCGCCAATCGATGACGGCGGCAATTCTATCGAGTCACCGATCGATCGCCCCGTTTGGGCTGTCCGGTGGGAGGGATGGGGCGATCGGCCATAACGCTGTTTTGAGAGCTAATGGGGCTGTGGAGCCGTTGGGTAGCAGTGCGGAGGTGAGCATGGAGGTGGGCGATCGCTTCGTGATTGAGACTCCTGGTGGTGGTGGATTTGGCATAGCTATGGTGACGATCGAGGAAGCGGACGACGGTGGAGTGGGTGCAGTCGGCGGGGGGCGATCGATCGCTGTGATTCGAGGATAGTCGATCGATCTACTCAAGCTGACGAAAAGGCGATTGCCTCCCGCAACAACCACTCCAGCCTTGGCAAACGTGCTTTCTTTCCCTAGCAAAAAATACGTTTCTGCTAGGACAGTCCATCAACCTCAGCCTGGGTAAGGCCCGTGACCTTGATGACAAAGGCTAGAGATGCGCCTTCCTGCAACATATTCCTCGCTATAGATAGCCGCGCCTTCTTTTGACCTCGGGCTTCACCTCGGGCTTCACCTCGGGCTTCACCTCGGGCTTCACCTCGGGCTTCAGTCTCTTCGACCCATTTTTCGTAGGCGGGAGATAAGTTCATCATGACCTCCTTAATTTCCTTGCTCTTATTTTGCCTGACTTGGAAGTTGATTTGCAAGGTTGCAATATGACGGATTGTATCTTGGCGGTAAGGGTGAGTTGGAGCCAAAGCCAGCAGCTCTTTCACGGCCTGAGCTTGTACCTTATTTTTACCGAGCAGACGGATCCAGAGCGTGTCTAGGGTTTTGGGTAGTTGGTGCACCGCAACGATGGCAACGCGATCGGACTCACTCCGAAAATATATCCCTTCGCCCCATGTTGCTGTGGCCTGAGCCCTAAGTTTTTGCTGAAGATGCTGCGAGAAGGTCGGCGTTATGATCCAAAGAAAGGGCATATCCACTGTTGGGTCTTTGCTCTTCTCAGCAAGGCGGGTCAATGTGTTTTCAAGATGGAAAATTTTCTGGGTACAGTTACGGACTTCCCACTCTGGTACAGCGTTATGGAAAGCCTCAATGGAACAAGGCGTAGAGACAATACGACCGAGCAGACCGATCGCCTCTAAGGTTGGAAGATCTGGATCTTTTGGATAAAAAACAATGTCGATGGTGCGGACCTCTCCTGCTACTTGTGCCTCAATTTCAACCGTCCCAAAGTCGGCGAGGAGTTCTTTCATCCACTCCTTGACAAACGTATCGTGAATTTTCTGAGTCATGGGATTGTTGGCTAAGCATTAGCTTCATTCTGCATAACCGAAACTCGTAAATCTATCTATCCCAAGTTAGATTTATAGGCGAAAGTAGTACATAAAATTGCCCCAATATCAAGCTGACAAAAAGGCGATCGCCGCCCTGATCCAACTCTCCGCATCCCCAGCCTTAGCCAAGGTACTCTCCTTGCCAACCACCGAAAGCGCCTTGTTAATTTCAGTATCCGTATACCCCAGGGCCAACAGCGTCATCTCCACATCCTCCCGCACCGAAGCCACAGGCCCAGAACCTGGCTGACTCAATAGCCCCGCCGTCTCCCGCCATTCCGATAGCTTACTTTTGAGTTCCAGTGCGATCCGCTCCGCCGTCTTGCCGCCCACACCTGGGGTCCGCGACAGCAGGCGAGTATTCCCCGAAACGATCGCCTGCACCAACTCCTGAAGACTCAAAGTATCCAGCAGCGCCATGCCCATCTGCGGCCCAATCCCACTCACACTAATCAACTGCCGAAATAAATCCCGCTCGGCTATAGATGCAAACCCAAACAGTGTCATCCCATCTTCGCGGGACACCAAATGGGTGAAGACCTGGACAGAATCACCATAGGCTGGCATCTGCCTATGATGGCGCGAGGTAATCTGCAAATCATAGCCAATCCCATTCACTTCCACCACGATCAGCACACGGTTATTCGTGCCCTTCAATGCATGGATAAATTGTCCCGAAAAATAACTAAACACAATAGTCTCCCAAAATCGATCGCCGTTGATCCTTACCAAAATACCACTTACATAGGCGATGTGCAACTTTTTCAGGCATCACAAATCAGCCCGTCAAACTGAAGCAACTCCCTTCCCAGCTTGTGGTTGAGCCAGCAGCACAAAGTGTGGGCCAAGATCTTACGATTGACTCGGCTGG
>JAAUSA010000340.1 GCA_012031975.1 Alkalinema sp. RU_4_3
CCAGCCGAGTCAATCGTAAGATCTTGGCCCACACTTTGTGCTGCTGGCTCAACCACAAGCTGGGAAGGGAGTTGCTTCAGTTTGACGGGCTGATTTGTGATGCCTGAAAAAGTTGCACATCGCCTATAGTAAGCACTAGATTCATCTTAGAACAATCTGGCCCAGTACTGGCGTATTGGGTCTGTTTTTGTGGGTTATTAGGGTTTGGGGGCGATCGGTGAAAATTCTAGCTCTTTCCAAGGTGTGGTATTGGGTTGGACCATGACCATGACACCAGGAGTGGGGGTTTTTCGATAGCCGTTGTTGTCAAAGCTGATGGCTCCGGTGATACCTTGGAAGCTGTTGCGATGGAGCTGCTGTTGGATATATTGGCGATCGACTGCTGTTTTGGTCGAGGTGGAGTTTTGGATGATTGTGGTTAACAATCCTGTGACATCATAGGCCATGGCTGTGCGCCAGGTAATCGAAGGCTCATAGCCAATGGTTGGAATATTCCAGAGTTTTAAGGCCTGGGCGTAGAATTCGTTGGGTTTTCCGGCTAAATTCGGCATCCAGTAAACTGGGAATGCAAAGCCATTCATTGCAGGTTCATTGAGGGTTGATTGGGTATAGAACGAGGGGGTGCCCAGGATTTCTAGTTTGGCTTTGCGGGCAGCGCGGGCGAGGGCTAGACTTCGGGGTAGTTCGCTGACAAAGGGTGCAATCACTATCACGTTGACGCCGCGCTCTTGAAGGCGTTTAATCTTTTTCTCTGGAGTGTCTTTATCATCAATTGTACATTGCCCGCTAATATATTTAATTTTACTTTGCTCAATAACTAGATCTTTAAAGTCTTCCTCAAACTTTTTATTGTCTTGAGCCTTTTGATCGACACAGCCTGCAATAATTTGTTTCTCAAAGTTCTTTTTAGTATAGTCAAACAGCAGGTTGGCTACTGAAAAGGTACGGGCTTGCATCTGAAAGGTATAGGCACGATTCTCCGAAGAGATAGGGATGTAGGTTGTGGGGCTAATCATAGGGATTTGTGCTGCTTCATAGATCTCAGATGCAGGTATAGAAGCATTGCCAGCATTGTGGCCGATGATCGCGAGGATTTTTCTATCTTTTGCCCAATGCTTAGCTAGGTTGATTGTGACCGCTTTATTATTGTCATCACTACCAATTAAGACTTCTAGGAAGGGATGACTGCCCCCTGAATGTTGATTGAACTCATATTGCTTTTGAGCCACGCCACGCAACATTTCTTGGGAGACGTAGGGACTGGTTTTGAGCGGTACGCTGACAACGATACGGACTTTGTTGGGATGGTGAGCAATTTTGGTATTGTTGAGATAAATTTGGGTTTCAGAATCGTTGGCATTCTCTTTGAGGCTTTTTAGGAACTCCTGTTTAGCTAGCAAAAAATTACCTTTCCCAAAAGCTTCTATGCCAGCGGTTTTTTGAGCATTTTCGATTTGGGTGTCAAGTTGTTTTTCGCCGAGGCTGGTGCGATCGCTGAAGTCCTGCTCTTGCTTGTACCAGTCGCGCAGCAGTGGCAATCCCAAGAGGCTGCCAACGGCTGCGATGGCAATACCTGCGGCAATCATACTTTTGTAGATTTTTTTGGCTTTGGGATAGCACAATTCCGGGGCATTGGGGTTTTGGCAGAGGACGGGGAGCCAGTGGGCACAGGGGTAGCGATCGCCGTAGCCAGCGAGCTTTTGGCGGGCGATATGGAGGGCGCTGTGGAGGACTTTACCCTGGGAGAAGCTCGTGAGGAAGGTTTTGAAGAATTCTAGGGCGACTTGATCGGGGACGCGTTCGCGCATGACGATCACGTAGGGGATGTTGAGATCGGCCAGTCGCTGGGCCAGTCCGAGCCCGTTGCAAGAATTAAAAATAGCCAGTTTTAAGCCATTTTTCAGGGCATTTTTCAGGGCATGGTGGATTTCGGAAAGGGTGACAGATTCGGTGGCATTGAGGATGATTTGGCCGTTTTGGTCGTCGTCGGTGCTGTCGCTATGGCCCAGGAAGAAGAACATGTCCCAGTCCTCATGCCAGAGGCGATCGATCAGTTCACTGGATGTGGGCTGGCGGAGGACTGTAATGTGGGTTTGGGGGAGGCGATTGAGTTGGGCTAGGTCGAGGCAGGCTTCAGTGCCGTCGGTATTGCCTTCGACGGCAAGGATGCGGACGGGGGAGTTAAATGGCGCGCTGGGCGGGGTGATCGGGTGGCTGAGCATGACTTCGGCGCTCTGGTAATGCTGCTCGAAGAGGTCCCAGGTTTGCCAGGGGAGTCGGCGGAGGTAGCGATCGCTCGTTTGGACCATGAAGCGTACGGTTTTATCGGGGCCGATCGCCAAAAGGAGGCTGCGTTCTAGGGCACGGAAGCTGTCGCTATTGAGCCATTGGTTGAAGCGTTGTTTGAGCTGCTTAGAGAGGTGGGTGCAGTCGCCGATGATCGATAGATTGGTGACTTGGGTGGTGGAGACGCTGATCAGTGTGGATTTGCCGAGGGCGCGGTAGCTGGCCTGCCATTGGTCGTAGAGGTGGGGAATATCGCTGGCAGCAGGCAGAGTGGCCTTGAAGATTTGTTCGGAGCGGCGATCGACGATGATGCGGGCTGTGACGTCGAAGCCACGGCTGAAGGTGCCGTCGGTGATTTCTAAGATGACGAGTTTGGCAGCAGGCGGCATGGGTTAGTCCTACATATTGACTCTTCTGTTGGTCAGATTATCATATGTATCTGGCTGGGGGGAGGGGTGGTATGGAAGTTGGGTGGTTTGTCTATGGGTGGGGGCAGAAAACTGTATGGGGGTTGATATAGAATGGTATGGGATAGCATTTGCCTTTAGAAGAGAGGGTGTTCAATGTAATAAGTGTAGACAGTTTCGGGAGGAGCGAGCTATGAATCTGGACAACCTAGATGATCATCTGGAGCTAGATGATGAGTCTCTATATCAGGCAATTAAACAGATTATCGAAACATCACGTGCCCAAGCAATGATGCAGGTTAATCAGGGTTTAGTGTTGGCCTATTGGAGTATTGGTAAATTTATTAAGGTGGAAGTTCTTCAAAATGAGCGTTCACAGTATGGAGAATCTAAAATCAAACAATTGGGAGTTCGACTAACCCAAGAGTACGGTCAGGGGTTTAGCTATTCAAGTTTGACTCGAATGGCAAAGCTATATATGTACTTGCCCGATCAAGAGAAAGTTGCGACACTGTCGCAACAATTGAGTTGGTCTCATTTTGTGGAGCTGATTCGGGTAGAGGATCCTTGAAGCGGGAGTTCTACGTGACAATGTGCGCGAACGAACGTTGGTCAGTGCGGACTTTACGCGATCGAATGAATGGAATGTTGTTTGAGCGGACGGCTATTGCGAAGCAACCAGAAGAAGTTGTCCGACAGGAGTTGGCACAGTTGGGAAAGCGTCAGCCGACAAGCCCGAGATTATTTTTCAAAGACCCTTACTTTCTGGATTTTCTAGATCTGAAAGGAGGGTTCAGTGAGAAAGACTTGGAGATTGCCCTGCTGGCAGAAATCCAGAGTTTTTTGTTGGAATTGGGTGCGGGGTTTAGCTATGTTGACCGTCAGAAGAGAATTCAAGTGGGAGGGCGAGATTATTACATTGATCTAAGGCGATGTGCAACTTTTTCAGGCATCACAAATCAGCCCGTCAAACTGAAGCAACTCCCTTCCCAGCTTGTGGTTGAGCCAGCAGCACAAAGTGTGGGCCAAGATCTTACGATTGACTCGGC
>JAAUSA010000096.1 GCA_012031975.1 Alkalinema sp. RU_4_3
GGACCTTTGTAGTCTTTGAGCAGATGGTCGAGTACTTCAGGGCTTAGATTCAGCATGGGTTTCGTCTCAGGTGTTAGTTCATTAGATCCTATAAATCAACCTCTGACACAAAATATTTTACAATCCCATATTCTGACCAACATTCAACATAGTCTAGGTGAGAGATCGTGGGGAGATGCCCTGGGCAGGCATCAGGATTGAAAGTAAACTGGTTCCATTGAAAAACTTGATGGGGGTCGAGGCCAGAGTCAAACCAGATTTCTGCCTGACGTCTAAATCCAAATCGATCGCTACTATACTCTCTCCATAGTGAATCAATTTGAAATAGGGTCTGTTGCGATTGCTCGTCGAATAGACTGTTGGATAATGGTTGGCTTTCGGTGCTGTGTTGTGCTGCATTAACGGCGTTTCGCAGAAGGTCATTGACAATTCGTGAGGTCTCTTGATCGGCACTTTGCCATTGGTGGTGAGCTAGGTGCTGTTCTAATAGCTTGAGCATTGTGGTGTCGTCTTTATTGGTGACACCATTGGATCTGTCTCAAGGATTGAAGACATGCAAATGCCTGAGCCTTCCATTCTCATGGAAATCAACATCAATAATCAATGCGTTTGGGGCTAATTGATAAAAAAGATGCCGCAGGAAATTAACCCACGACACCTCAATCTATCAAAGTCCCCCAGAATTGGGGGATTTAGGGGGCTAATCCCCTAGCCAAACCGTCAACTAAGCATCATTCAAAGCTGCGATCCCAGGAAGCACCTTCCCTTCCAGCAGCTCCAGACTCGCACCACCACCCGTCGAAATGTGGCTCATCTTATCCGCAAGACCCACCTTCTCCACAGCAGCAACCGAATCACCACCACCGATGATCGTCGTGCAACCCTTAGGCGTCAACTCAGCCAACGTCGTCGCGATCGCCTCCGTCCCCTTCGCAAACTTATCAATCTCAAACACACCCATCGGCCCATTCCAAATCACACTCTTGCAATCGGCAAGCGCCGCCTGGAACGTCTTCACAGAATCAGGCCCAATGTCCAGACCCATCCAACCATCGGGAATCGCCTCAGCACTGACAATCTGAGTATTGGCATCCGCCGAGAACTTATCCGCCACCAACACATCCGTCGGCAACAGAAGCTGCACGCCCTTCTCCTTGGCCTTAATCTCCAAGGACCGTGCCAATTCCAGCTTGTCCTCTTCCACCAAGGAAGAGCCCACTGCCAAACCACGGGCCTTGTAGAACGTGAACACCATGCCACCGCCAATGAACAGCTTGTCCACCTTATCCAGCAGCGTCTCGATCACGCCAATCTTGCTGGAAACCTTAGAACCCCCCACAATCGCCGCCAAAGGCCGCTGGGGATTCTCGATCGCCTCCTGCAAGAACTGCAACTCCTTCTCCACCAGAGACCCAGCCACTGCCGGACTCAGGAACTTGGTCACCCCTTCGGTGGAAGCATGGGCACGGTGGGCCGTCCCAAAGGCATCGTTCACATACAGGTCAGCGACAGAAGCCAACTTCTTGGCAAACTCAGGATCGTTCTTTTCCTCTTCAGGATAGAAACGCACATTCTCCAACAGCATCACATCGCCGTCCTGCATGGCAGCAGCCTTAGTCGCCACCTCATCGCCAATACAGTCATTGGTCTTGATGACGGTCTTGCCCAGCAATTCCGACAGCCGCGCCGCCACAGGATCCAAACGCAACGCATCATCCACACCCTTCGGACGGCCAAAGTGGCTCGCGAGGATCACCTTCGCGCCCTTGGCGGTCAAAGCCTGGATAGTCGGCAGCGCTGCGCGGATCCGGGTATCATCGGTGATCTTGCGATCGCCATCCACGGGCACGTTGAAGTCCGCGCGCACAAACACTTTCTTACCCTGAACATCAGACGCACTCAAGCTGTCGATCGATTTCTTAGCCACGGAAGTAAGCTCCTGTAATAAGTTTTTTTACCTATAGGAATATCCTCTCATTTTTCGTTACATCTGCGAGGGGAAGACGCAGGATTTTTCCTAGGCCAAATGAGGGGGATCGCCCAGGCACAGTAGAAAACAACCCTCCACTGCGCTGTTGCCCCGCCTTGGGTTAAAACCCGAGGCTAATAGCTAAAACCAGCTAAAGCAGGTTGGAGAAGACTGGCATCACATACCTGTAATGCCTTCCAGACAAGGATTTAACCCGTTTCAACGGGTTTGAGCTGTTAGCCTGGGGTTGAAAACCCCAGGTGGGCCATGCGATCGTCGGTTAGCACCGTGATTGAATTCGCCAGCAGTTTAGTGCTGGATCTCCAGGTGCATCATGTAATGCCCCAGATTCGTATCCCCAGACCACAGCTCATAGTCCACATGCAGCATCTTTGGCAGTGGCGAACCCTCCATCTCCAGCTTCATCGTGCTATTGCGCAACTGCAACTGGTGACTCTGGCCCAGCGTGTCCCCCTGGAGCCAGTAGCGGCTCACCCCATAGGTGCCCCGCTCCCAGAGATGACGGTAGCTGTAATTGCCATTGCCCTGCATCGTCATCGTCACCCGGTTCGGCGACATCTCCAACCAGACCAGCCGGGACTTCGCCGAAGGCGTCCCCGAAGAGTCCAGGTCCATACCCGACCCCGCAGGCGTCAAAATCGGTGCATCATCCACCTTCGGCTCCGTCAGCAACAGGTGAAACCGCTGGGCATCCCGCTTATAGAGCGTCGCAACAGTCTCGACATTGGACCAGACTGGCATATCCAGGGAGGTCATAGAGAAGAAAACAGGACGGCGGTAATGAGTCAGCATGTTCACGACAGAATGAGGTTTCTCGAAGCTTGTTAAATCTACTTAGTCAGCTATTCACCGGATCGGTCGCCCCATCCGTGCAAAATCTGGTCCAAGACCTGTGAAATTACCGGGACTCCCAATTGATTCGTCGAAAGCGGTAGGATGACTACTTCAACTTTCTGCCAGTCTAACCAAGACCCATGCGTAAAAATACCGTCATTACAGTGAAATCACTCAGCCAACACGAGGATTTAATCATCCAAGGTGGAATGGTAGACGAGGGACTACGCGGTGCCATAACGATCCCCGGAGATAAGTCGATCTCTCACCGATCGCTGATGCTAGGAGCAATGGCAGAAGGCGAAACCATTATTCACGGTCTTTTACTCGGCGAGGATCCACGCAGCACCGCCGCCTGCTTCCGATCGATGGGTGCGGAAATTTCGGAGCTGAACACCGAGGAAGTTAAAGTCAAGGGCATCGGCCTCGGTCGCCTCCAGGAACCCATGGACGTCCTCGATGCAGGCAACTCCGGCACCACCATGCGACTAATGCTAGGCATACTCGCCTCCCAGCCAGGGCGGTTTTTCACCGTCACAGGGGATAGCTCCCTGCGATCGCGCCCCATGTCCCGCGTGATCAAGCCCCTCCTACGTATGGGAGCCGAGATCTGGGGCCGTCAGGGCAACAGCCTCGCTCCCCTGGCGATTCAGGGGAAACAGCTCAAAGGGATTCACTACCAGTCTCCCATCGCCTCCGCCCAGGTCAAATCCTGCGTCATGCTAGCGGGCCTCCTCGCCGAGGGCAAAACCACCGTCACTGAGCCTGCTCTGTCGCGGGACCATAGCGAACGGATGCTGCGGGCCTTCGGAGCCGAGGTTTTGGTCGATCCCGAGGCCCTTTCTGTCACCCTCTCAGGCCACCCCACCCTCAAGGGCCAAACCGTGATCGTCCCTGGCGACATTAGTTCAGCGGCCTTTTGGTTGGTGGCAGGGGCGATCGTCCCTGGCTCCGACCTATTGATCCAAAACGTTGGTGTTAATCCCACCCGTACCGGAATCCTCGAAGCCCTGGGCCAAATGGGAGCCGACATCACCGAAGAAAACCGCCGTGAAGTTGCCGGAGAGCCCGTTTCCGACCTGCGGGTCCGCCATAGTCAGCTCAAGGCCACCACCATAGAAGGCGACATCATCCCGCGTTTGATCGACGAAATCCCCATCCTCGCCGTGGCTGCCTGCTTTGCCACCGGAACCACCGTGATCAAGGATGCGGAAGAACTGCGGGTGAAGGAGAGCGATCGCATCACCGTCATGGCCACCCAACTCAACAATATGGGAGCCAAGATCAGCGAACGCCCCGATGGCATGGAGATCACCGGACCCGTCCAACTCAAAGGAGCCGAAGTGGACAGCTTCACCGATCACCGAATTGCCATGAGTTTAGCCATAGCCGCTCTCCTCGCCACCGGGGACACAACTATCCATCGAGCTGAAGCCGCCTCGATCTCCTATCCAAATTTCGTGCCGACCTTGGAATTGGCGATCGCCTAAATCCCGTGGCTCTTGCCCACCACCCAACTGCGCCGGAAATACTTCGACAGCGAAGACTCCTCCAACCGCAGAAAAATTGGACGCCCATGGGGACAGGTCCTCGGATTCTTTGTCCCCTGCCAGGCATCCAGCAGATCCTGCATCTGGGGCAACGACAGCTTCACCCCATTACGGATCGCACTCCGACAGGCCACCGCCACCTGAGCCCCCTGCAAATCCCCCGCCAAACTCAACTCGATCAATCCCGCCACCCCATCCGATCGCCCCAAAAACAACTCCGGTAACGATCGCACCGCCCACAGATTCTCCCCAAAGGGCTCGATCGCCAATCCCACCCGCTTCAATTGCTCCACCTGCACGGGTTTCAACCCCTCCAGCAACACAGGTAGCTCCACGGGCACGGGATTCCAGCGATCGCGAATCTGCTCATACAGCACCCGCTCATGGGCAATATGCTGCTCCACCAGCCACATCCCCGAGGGATGCTCCGCCATGATGTACATATCGTGGACCTGCGCCAGCGCCCGCAACTCCAAGAGCGGCGTTTCCTCAGCCGGGGTGATGGTGCGATCGAGCCCATAGCCAGCGCTTGCCTCGGCCACTCGGAGAATCTGCTGGGTTCGAGAGGACTCCCCAGGATCTTCGATCGTAGACAAAGCCTGCTCGATCGCCGCCGAAATCCGATCGGGCCAGATCTCTAAACTCTGTAGATAGAGTTCGGCTTTAGCGGGATGGCGGTTCCAGTCCACTTGATCGGGCGGTACATGCAGATGGACGACGGCTATTGGAAAGCGATCCCTCGGCAAGGCCGCCGCAGCAACCCAAAAATCCCCTGTTCCAGCTCAGGGATGCGCACCTGCCGACCATTGACCAGTACTCGCACCCAATCGGGACGGTGACGACTGACGCGATCGGGCAACCCCAGCACCAATTCCAAATCCCCCGTCCGCACCACCGCCAAATCCCCCCGCTGCACATTCGGCAACACCTGGGCCACAACTTGCGCCATCCCGCCACCCGATAGCTCAAACCAAGCACGATCGTCCTGCTGCACAATCCAAGTCACCTCTGGATGCCCCAAAGCCAACTGCTGGACCATATTTTGCACCGATCGCAACTGCTGATTCATGGGGGGAAGGCGATCGCGTCTGGCTGCCCAGCGCCCAAACAAATCTCGGAGTTCGACGATCGTTCCCTGGGCCAAGGCCCTCGGCTTCGACTGCACCACCTCGCCCTGGGCATCAAACACCACCTGAAACCCCTCTAGTTCAGAACCACAGCTCAGAATCTCCAAGTCCCCCATCTGGGCCAGGCTATGCAGCGCCTCTCCCCGAAACCCCAGGGTCTCCACCTGTAGAAGGCCGGAGCGATCGCGAATCTTACTCGTACTATGGGCCTGGGCCGCCTGGGCCAAATCTGCCCAGTTCATCCCTTGACCATTGTCGGCCAACCGCAGTCGCCACTGACTGGGCCAAAGACTCAGGGTAATCCGGGTCGCCCCCGCATCCAGGGCGTTTTCCGCCAGTTCTCGCACGACTGCCGCCAGGGAATCGATCACCTCGCCCGCTGCGATCAGGTGAATGACATCGGTCGGTAGGGGCTGAATTCCTGATGACATGCAGTTTCGTTGAAAAATAAACCAGAGGAGCTAAATAAACCGACGGCCTCAATGAACCATCTGTCACCTATCCTAGGGGTGATTGATACCAATCGATAAACTGACCTATGCTGCTGGCGAGCGAAGGTCTACCTTTGCGATCATTTAGTTAAGCGTAGCTTTTCAAGCAAAATTGGGTTTTCCAAGCCAAAGCCACCCACTGCCATCCCACCTTCCTTTACCCAAAACCCATGATTCCAGACGAGCACTTTCCTAAGGCCCAATCCTCCGATAACGGGTTTATCGGGTTGATGAAGAATCGGAGTTTTTTGCAGCTCTGGGTGGGACAGGTTTTCTCGCAGTTGGCGGATAAGATTTTTCTGACGCTGCAGGTGGCGCTGTTGACCAAGTTTGCGCCTTTGCAGTTGGAGTGGGGGACCTGGAGCTGGAAGATGGCCCAGAGTGAGCAGTTGCTGTCACTGTTGATTGCTTCGACGATTCCGGCGATTTTGATTGGATCCGCTGCGGGGATTTTTGTCGATCGCCACAACAAGAAAAGCGTCCTGTTCCACTGCAACCTCTGGCGGGGCGTGATGCTGATTTTCCTGCCCCTGCTGACCTCGAATATGTTCGCGGTGATGATTGGGGTGGTGCTGTTTGAGTCGATTTTGACGCAGTTTTTTGCGCCGGCTGAGCAGTCGGCGATTCCGCTGGTGGTGCGGCGGGAGCATCTGGTGTCGGCCAATTCCCTGTTTGCCACGACGATGATTGGCTCCATTGTGGTGGGCCATGCGATCGGTGCACCGTTGTTCGACCTGATCACCCAGGTGAGTCCGTCGTCGGGCCGGGAGCTGCTGGTGGCGGCCCTCTACATTGTGGCGGCCCTGTTGATGGGCTTTACCCCCATGAAGGAAATTCGCGAAACCAAGGACCATGCGATCCACCCCTGGAGCGACTTCAAAGCGGGCCTGGCCTATCTCAAACAAAGCCGCCTGATCAGCAATGCCATGGTGCAGTTGATGCTGATCTATGCGGTGTTTGCGGCTTTGACGGTGTTGTCGATTGAGCTGACCCAGCTGATTGGGCTGCGGGCCGAGCAGTTTGGCTTCCTGGTGGCTCCGGCGGGGGCGGGGATGATCATGGGGGCGGCTTTGATGAATGTGTTGGGCGATCGCATCCACCGCAAACCCTTGCCCTTGGCGGGGTTCCTGATCGTAGCGGCGGTGCTGGGCCTGTTCACCCAGGTCCATTCCCTGTCAGCGGCGATGCCCTTGAGTGCGCTGTTCGGCATGGGGGCGATCTTGATCGTGGTGCCGATGCAAACCCTGATCCAACAGGAAACCCCCGCTTCGATGCGCGGTAAGGTGTTTGGGTTTCAAAATAATGTGATTAATATTGCGGTGTCGTTACCTTTGGTGATGGCGGAGGTTTTGACCAAGGAGTTTGGGTTGCAGGCCGTGATGTTTGGGACGGCCTGTATTGTAGCGGTGGCAGGGGTTTGGACCTGGCGGGTGAGTCGGCGGTTTTTGCAGGATGCGATCTAGGGGTTTGTGCGCTGAAAAAACATCGACAGGGGCTATGGCCCCGTTCTAGACTGAAGGTTTTCCCCGGTATAATAAATTTCTGGCGAATGATGTTTGCCAGATAACCATTCCGTTTGATTCCATCCAGTCAGTCCCAAAGATTTGGTGAGGGTACCAGCGTGCAAGTTCAGCAGCAGCCAGCAGTGACAACGGCCACACAACAGGCAACGGGGGCCTATGCCCTGCTCGATAGCCTCAAGCGCCACGGGGTCGAGCATATTTTCGGCTATCCTGGCGGGGCGATTCTGCCCATTTACGATGAGCTGTACAAGTTTGAGGAGCGCGGCGATCTGCGGCACTTCCTGGTGCGCCACGAACAGGGTGCGGTCCATGCGGCGGACGGCTACGCTAGGGCTACAGGCAAAGTGGGGGTTTGTTTTGCCACCTCTGGCCCCGGTGCCACCAACCTCGTGACTGGAATAGCCACGGCCCATATGGACTCGATCCCCTTGGTGGTGATCACAGGCCAGGTGCCCCGCCATATGATCGGCACCGATGGCTTCCAGGAGACCGACATTTGGGGGATTACCCTGCCGATCGTCAAGCATTCCTTTGTGGTCCGCCAACCCGAAGATATCTCCCGCATCGTTGCTGAGGCCTTCTACATCGCCAGCACAGGCCGTCCCGGCCCCGTCTTGATCGATGTGCCGAAGGATGTGGGGTTCCAGCTCTGTGACTACCTGCCGATCGCCCCCGGAGATGTCCACCTGCGTGGCTACCGTCCGACCACCAAGGGCAATCCCCGCCAAATTACCCAGGCCCTGAAACTGATCCGCGAGGCGAAGCGACCTTTGCTGTATGTGGGGGGTGGGCGATCGCCGCCAATGCCCATGTTCAGGTCAAGGCCCTGGCCGAACTGTTCAAGTTCCCCGTTACCACGACACTCATGGGTCTGGGGGCCTTTGACGAGCACCATCCGCTGGCCGTGGGGATGCTGGGGATGCATGGGACGGCCTATGCGAATTTTTCGGTGACGGAGTGTGATCTATTGATTGCCGTAGGGGCAAGGTTTGACGATCGTGTCACCGGAAAACTGGACGAATTTGCCTCCCGCGCCAAGGTGATCCATATCGATGTGGACCCCGCCGAGGTGGCCAAGGTGCGCCCCCCCGAGGTGCCGATCGTCGGTGACGTCAAAGAAGTCTTAATCGAACTGCTGGCCCAGGCGGCCAAGGAACCCGTGGATGGTCAGCTCACCGAAGCTTGGCTGAACCGGATCGCCCGCTGGAAGGAGGACTATCCCTTGCAGGTTTCGACCTACCCCGACAAACTCTCTCCCCAGGAAGTGATCGTCGAAGTCGGTCGCCAGGCCCCTAACGCCTACTACACCACCGATGTGGGTCAGCACCAGATGTGGTCGGCGCAGTTTTTGAAAAACGGGCCGCGTCGCTGGATTTCCAGTGCGGGTCTGGGCACCATGGGCTTTGGCATGCCTGCGGCCATGGGTGCGAAGGTTGCCGTGGGTTCTAACGAGCAGGTGATCTGCATCAGCGGCGATGCCAGTATCCAGATGAACATCCAGGAACTGGGCACCCTCAGCCAGTTTGGCATTGCGGTCAAAACCGTGATCGTCAACAACGGCTGGCAGGGGATGGTGCGGCAGTGGCAGCAGGCGTTCCATGGCGATCGCTATTCTTCTTCCAACATGGAGCCTTCGATGCCGGACTTTGTTAAGTTGGCGGAGGCCTATGGGGTGAAGGGGATTCTGGTGGAGCGCAAGGAAGATCTCCAGTCTGCCGTTGCTGAAATGCTGGCCCATGATGGTCCTGTGCTGATGGATGTGCGGGTGCGCCGGGATGAGAACTGCTATCCGATGGTGGCTCCGGGTAAGGCGAATGCGGACATGATTGGCTTGCCGGAGCGGAAACAGCTCGATCGGGCCTTGGAACAGAGTTAGCCGCAGGTTGCCCCGAAAGTGATTGCATCTCTTGGCGCTAGATGCTATATTGTCTAAGCGCTGAACACATACGACCTATGTGAGCAGTCAAATCGGGGCGTGGCGCAGCTTGGTAGCGCACTACTTTGGGGTAGTAGGGGTCGCAAGTTCAAATCTTGTCGCTCCGATTAGGAAAGGCCAGTCAGCGACTGGTCTTTCTTGTTTTTTGGGATAAGGTATCAACTACTAGCGTTGTTAACACAGGAGACTTGCTCCATGACAATTGCCACCGCCAGAAGAATGAGCCTTGAGGAGTACCTGACCTATGACGACGGCACTGACACCCGCTATGAGCTTGAAGATGGGGTCTTAGTCGAGATGGGCGTAGAAAGTACGATCAATACTTGGATTGCGATGTATCTTGCTTTTGCCTTTGGTGCATTGGGGGTACCCCCTAGCCGAGTTGGCATCAAACAGAAGATTCAGGTCAAGAGTAAATATGCCTCAGCCCGTGACCCTGACCTAATCATTCACTCAGAGGGTTCAGCCCTAGCGATCGAAGGTCTGGCAGAATCCTGTCTAAAATTGCTTGAACCTAACCCGCTGATCGTGATTGAAGTCGTCTCACCGGGCACTGAAGGCACCAAGAATTACAAGCGTGACTATGAGCAGAAGCCGAGCGAGTACGCGGCCCGTGGCATTCCCGAGATGTGGCAGATTGACCCAGAGCGTTCCTGGGTGAAGGTTGGCAAGCTGGTCGATGGAGATTATGAGTTTGAGACCTTCACAGGCAAGGAGGCGATGACCTCCGGTCGGTCGCAGACCATCGTCTCCCCCAGCTTCCCCGGTCTGAAGGTGACGGCGATCGAAGTGTTGAAGGCTGGGCGGCGGTAATATTGATTAAGAAATGCTTGCGATCGCCCCAGGTTCGATCCCTGGAAAGCATAATAGGTGCACCGAATCATCCATGGTCTGATCATCTTTCTGGCTGAACCTATGTCGCAATCGCAACTGCAAAATCTGTTAGCGCAGAAAAAGTACCGGCAGGCGATCGAAGAAATCAAAACCCTCCGCCGATCGCAACCCGATCTGGTCACCAGTCCAACGGAGGCCGAGATTTGGTCCTTGCGCGGGCAGCAAGAATTAGAAAACAAAGACTTTAAGGCCGCAGAGAATTCCTTCCGACAGAGCCTCAAGTTAGGACTGACTCTCTACTACGGACTCGCTAAGGCTTTACTGGACCAAAATCGTCCAGATGTCGCCTTGGGTCTAGTTGGCAAGGCCTTTGAAGACAAAACCCTGTCCAAGGAAGAAGGGATTTGCTATCTCAAGTTGCTCTTGATCAAGGACGATCGCACCACCCTCGAAACCCTGATCAAAGAGCAGTCTAAGCGGTTTACTGCCGGACAGTTGCACTGGGCCAAGGGCGTATTGGCTTTGAAATCGGGCGATCCCAAGGCCGCGCTAACCGCCTTTAATAAGCTGAAAAAGACACCCCTCACCTCGGGGGAATGCCCGGATGCTTGGCTGGTCTATAGTCATCAGCAGGCAGGGGCATGGGAAGCGGCCTCGGCGAAGCTGGGGTTTGTCGGTCAGTTCACCAATGGGCGTTTTACGGCAGCGCGCTTTGCTCGGCCCAATTTTTCTAAGCATCCAGCGATCACCAAATTAATGCTCCTGCAGCAGGCTACAGTAGGGGATGTCCGCCAGCCCATCATCCCCAGTACGGACCGCACCTCCAAGGAATTCTTTGATGCTCTTGATGCCGTACAGCTCATGGCGGAGGGCAATATCCATGACGCTGGCCATGCCATCTTAAAGCTGCGGGCCGCATCCCCTCGGTTCAAGCCATTGCTGGCCTTAAAACCCAAAATTTTGGCCCTGGCCGGACAGCAGGCCCAAACCCAGGGAATGAATGACTGTGCCTACGCCCTATGGCAGCCCATCCTCCATGAAAAAGACCTCGATCCCCAATTGATGGTTAATCTGTTAATGGTGCTAGCGGCGGAGGATGAATACCAGGATTTCCAGCGGCTGATCACCCGGCTGATTAAATGGATTGAAGCCGAGGCCAAACGCAATCCAAGCACCTGGCCCGAAGTGCGGCTGAAACGTACCCTGGCCGAGGCCCATTGCCTTTTGGGGGACAGTTGGCTAGCCCTCGGTCGTCACAATGCCGCCTTCGGGGCCGTGGAGCAGGCGGCTCGAATCTGCCCGACCTCCCCGGAGGTGATCGGCAGAAAGGGCCTAATTGCCTATGATGGGGGCGATCAGGCAGAGGGTCTGGTATTGCTGACCCAGGCCCTAGAGCAGGGCTGCCATTCGGAAGATGTCTATGAGCGTTTGCAGGATGGGCTCCGTCAGGCGGGCCGCAAGGATGACCTCTTCGCCCTGCGCAAACGCTATGGTCCAGCCTTTGGGGATCTCAATGTCGAAGAAGAAATAGAAATAGAACCCTGGATTGAGGCCCTAGCCATGGAGGATTATGAGACCTTTGTGGATATGCTGCCCGAATCCCCATCCACCGATCCGCCGATCCGCGCCTGCCAAATTTTCCGCGACGCCGCCTATGGTAAACCCACGGCCAGCGGGAAAATTTCCATTCGCCAGGATCAGGTGATTAAAGCCTGGGACCAAGCCCTCGCGAAACTCCCGCCCATCGATCGCGTCAAAATGCTCCAGGCGATCGCCCTCTGCCTGCTGGTATTGTCAAAGCGCGATAAAGGCATTGCCGCCCTCGTGACGCGCTACCAGTCGGAGATTCTGCCGTTCATCCCGACTGTTCCCGAGGCGCAGGTCATCCACCTGATTGTCACAGCGTTTAAAGAAAGCAACCCCCAAAAACTCCAGGTCCACCTCAAGCCCTACCTCGATGCCCAACCCCAACCAGGCCAGGCCCTGGCCCAGCTCCAATTGCAGGTCCGCTGGTTTGGGCAGACGGCCAACCTGCGCACCTTCCTCGACAAGGCCCTAGGGCGGGAACCCCAGAATCCTCTGTTGCTGCTCGCTAAGGCCACGACCTTTAGCTTGGACAGCCAGCCCTACGAACAGTTGCACAAGCAGGGGTTTGAATTGGCGCGGCAATTGCAGGATGCCCAGGCGCTGCAAGCCTATCGGGTTGAGGATTACTATGTGGGTGAGCAGGAGGGCATGGAGATGATGCCCAGCTTTGGTATGCCCAGCTTTGATATGCCCAGCTTCGGCATGCCCAGCTTCGGCGATGACGATGACTCCCTGTTTGCCGATATGGTGCGTAAAACCCTAGGGAATAAGGTGCCCCCCGGTCAGCTTGAGCAACTTATTCCGCTGCTTAAAATGAAATTTTTGGAAGAAGCCCTGGGGGGTGGTCCCGGTGGGTTTGGGATGGACGTATTGGAGGAGATGTTTGGGGGCTCAGGGCCGAGGAAACGCAAGCAAAACTTTATGGATTTATAACGCATGAACAGTCCCCATGAAATTCTTGGCATCCCCATTGATGCCTCCCCCGCCCAGGCAAAAGCCGCCTACCATGCTAAGCTGCGGGCCTTTCCAGCCCATACCCATCCCACGGAATTTAAGGCAATTCGATCGGCCTATGAAGCCCTATCCAAAGGCGGCCAGGCTGACCGGGAAGACTTTTTTAAGGTGCGCCCGATCGAGGACAGGATTGAACCCGCCGTGATTGAATCTTTGAAGGAAGATTTGATTGCCCATTTTTCCGTAAGCCTAGAAGACATGCTACGCAATACATTTTGAGGAAGAGAGATGCTCGATCGCCCAGCCTTAGCCCAGAAATTATTAGACTATATCCAGACGGCTCCTGAATCCCCTGATTACATTGCCGAGGCCCCAGCAAAACTCGAAGGCTTTGATCCCTACCAATTTGTGGGGGAATGGATCGCCCTACGCCAGGAAATCAAACAGCAAAACAAGCTGATCCAAGCCGCTCAGTCAGCCCCTGCGGCCCCAACACCTGAACCCGTAGATAGCAGCCTGCTGCGGGATTTACTCCCCGTCATGGACGCTCTGGACCAAGCGATCGCCCACTGCCAAACCCAACTCGCCGCCCCGCCCCCCCAGGAAAAACCGCGCAATTTTTGGACCCAGTTTTTTCCAGAGCCTGAGCCGAAGCCTGATGCTCTGACGGAAGCCCTAACTAGTAACCAAGCGGGGATTGAGCTGATCCGTCGCTCGCTCCTCGATCTCCTCCAAAAGCGACAAATTAAACCGATCCCAGCCCTGGGTTTACCCTTTGATTCGCAATGCATGTATGCAATAGCACAGCAGGCCAGTGATACAGCCCCAGTGAATACCGTGATTCAGGAGGTGGTACGGGGTTATTGGCAGGGCGATCGGATATTAAGAGAAGCACAGGTAATCGTTGCTAGCAAGCCACCTTCGCTATAATCGTATAGATTCAACCCTCTAAACTCATTTATCATTCGTTTGCACCATGGGCAGAACTGTTGGCATTGATCTTGGCACCACTAATTCAGAAGTTGCGATCGTAGAAAATGGACAGGCGCGGGTCCTGCCAGTACTCCACGATGAATTAATGCTACCTTCTTGTGTTGGCTTTAGCGAAACAGGCCAATTACTCGTGGGCCGCGAAGCCTGGAGACAGTATGCAGCCGCACCCGATCGCACGGTCAAGTCGATCAAGCGCTGGATGGGCACCTCCCACACCACCACCTTAAAAATCAACGAAACGGAAACCCGTGACTATCTGCCCTACGAAATCTCGGCCATTATCCTGCGCACCCTCAAACAGCGGGCCGAGGCTGTGCTGGGAGAACCCGTCACCCATGCCGTGATTACGGTGCCCGCCTACTTCACCGATGCCCAACGGCAGGCGACCAAGCTGGCTGGGGAAGTGGCGGGTCTGGAGGTGTTGCAAATTATTAATGAGCCGACGGCGGCGGCCCTGACCTATGATGCGCGATCGGAGGAGACTGAGCGAGTGTTGGTCTATGACTTGGGCGGTGGTACCTTTGATGTTTCGGTAGTGGAGATTACGGGGGATGTGACGGAAGTGCTGGCGAGCCATGGGAATAATCGTTTGGGGGGAGATGATTTCGATCGCCGTTTGCAGCTATATCTGGCCCAGCGCTACCGGGAAACCCATAATCTGGATGTGCCAGAGGATGCAGCAACCCAGGCGAGACTATTACGAGTGGCGGAGCAGGTCAAAATTGGTCTCAGTACCCACGCCTTTGTTTCCGTTCGGGAGGCCTTTCTCGGCAGCCAGGGTAGTCAGGCGCTGCATTTGGAAACAGAGATCGCGCGCAGTGATTTTGAAGACTTGATTCGGCCTTTATTGGAGGAGACTTTGACGGCGATCGATCGCGCCCTGGAAGATGCCAAGCTGTCTGCGAGGGAGATCGATCGGGTCATTTTAGTCGGTGGGTCTACGCGCTTGCCCTTAGTGCAGGAAATGGTGGAAGAACATCTGGGGCAGACGCCCATGGATGGGGTGCAGCCCGATCTCTGTGTGGCCCTTGGTGCGGCCATTCAAGCTGGGGTGTTGTCCGGTGAATCCGTGGATGCGATCCTGGTGGATGTTTGTCCCCATTCTTTGGGCGTGGCGACCGCTATGGAAACGGCGTTTGGGATAGTACCTGGTTTTTTTAGCGTGATTATTCCCCGTAATAGTGTGGTGCCGATCTCTCGGTCTCAGGTGTACTATACTGTTTCCCCTGACCAAACGGTGGTGGTGGTGGAAGTATTTCAAGGAGAGAATACGAGGGCCGAGGAAAATGTGCCCCTAGGTTCCTTTGAGGTCACTGATTTGCCGCCACAGATTGCCTCTACCCTACAAATTGAAATCCATTTTGACTTTGATATCAATGGCATTCTCACGGTCACGGCAACGGAAAAAGGCAAGGGAAATCAGGGCAGTTTAGTCGTCAACAATGCGAGTGTGCACCGCCTCTCTAGCCATGATTTGGCCCAGGCTCAGGCGGATCTTGATGCGCTGTTTTTGGATGAGATGGATGATGTAGAAGCGATGGAGGCGGAACTCGATCAGCTCATTGAAGTTGATGCGACCGTCCTGGGGACTGCTTCCCCAGAGATCGCCGCCCTCCAGGCAAGGGCTGAAAAAACCTTGGCGGCGCTAGATGACCCGGATGAAATGGAGGAACTCGGTGCCTTAATCAGCCAGCTACAGTATGCCAAGCCCAATGCCGTTGCTAAGGCTCAGGAGGAATTAGAGGATTTTCTCTACTATGTGGACCAGAATAATTAGTCAGAATCTATGAAATGTCCTGTTTGTCGTGCCACCTATCGCAAAGCTGAACCTGCTAAGCCCAAACTCTGCCATCGCTGTGGGGCGGATTTATCGCCTTTAGTGGCCCTCTTGGATCAGGCGATCGCCTATCATCGTCGAGCAATTGAGCAGTTTATCGCCGGGGATTTGGGGGCGGCCATGGCGGATAACGATCGAGCGATTGCACTCTATTCCCAGGACCCCAATTTCCATGCTTTTGCGGGACAGCTATGGGCCTTGCAGGGGAAGTTTGGGCAGGCGGATCGATCGTGGCAATTGGCTGAGGCGATCGATCCGAAAAATAAATTTGCGGTGGATTGTTTAGATGTGCTCGATCAGCTAATGGAGTAGATTTCTGCATTCTGCCGATCGACCAAGGGCAGAAAAAACTGTGTCGCCAGCCGATCGAGACCCTCCATCACCTGATGCGGCGACTCAATCTGCAACAGCTCATAACAGCGCGATCGATAATCCGGTTTCGCCTGAAAATTCAAAATCGATCGCTTCAGTGGCTCAACACAGGGATAGACTGCCTCTGCCTTGGCGATCGCCACCTCCGGAAATCCGTCACCAACTTCAACCGCGCCAAATCAATCAAATCCCGCCCATTCGTCGAAGCATCGGCCCAACGGTCACCATTCGCCATCAGCTTCTCCGTCACCTGATCGACCAGATCCAGACAAGCCACAGGCGACCAACTGGGCAGCGCGGGTGGATTCAACTCAATCCGTCCTTCCGCCACAATTTCAAACTTGATCAGCGTCTCATCGATTTGAACTGGGAATCGAATGGCATCGCGATCGGTGCGGATTTCCCGTGGGAATTGGATGCCGCTGTCTCGATCGGCCCGAAATATTGCGTCATAGCCTCGATCATAAATTGCCCGTCGCAATCGCGAAAAGGGTTCACCGTAGGGACAAAGAAAATCAATATCGCGACTCAATCGATATTCCCCATAGGCCATCACCAACATCGTCCCACCCCCAAAGTACGTCTCACAGGACAGGAGAAAATCGTGATCGATCGCTTGCAAAACGCGCAAAATTTGATTGTGCAGGAGATACTTAAACGTCACAACATCAAACCTCATTCACCAGCCAAGAACAATTCTCAGTCGCAATCCGACGAATAAACGTCACCTCTTGCTCGCTCGGATCAGCCATTACGCCCCGCAGTCGCCAATTGCGCTCATAGAGATTGAGTATGTCTAGTTCACTTAAATGGGCGATCGAAGGCTGCTCCCCTTGCCAACAAAGCGAAGTTAGAAATGGTAATTGCTCTAGTTGCAGTCTGTCCATCGATCGAGCTCCCTCCCGAACCGCCCCCCAACCCCCCAATTCTGGGGGACTTCCGAGCCAAGACAGTTTCAAAGTCCCCAGAATGGGGGGATTTAGGGGGCCAGCCCTTGTCGCAGCGATAGTTTGATTAGGCATCAATCATTATAGAAGGGTTTGTCGTCCCCCTTGGGTATCCTAGAGACAAACAGAGGCAGTCTACCCGCACAATCCTAAGTCCAGACCCCGAGGCTTCCCTATGAAAATCCTGATGCTGTCCGCCACCTTCCCTACCCCCCACCCTCGGCGG
>JAAUSA010000097.1 GCA_012031975.1 Alkalinema sp. RU_4_3
ACCGTAAACAACTGACATGCAGCGGTTCGGACAGCAGGTACAGCGTATACAGGTTGAGATGACACTGGGCCGTTGAACGCTTGCTTAGGATCCGCATGACTTGACTCAGGGAGAGGGGCACAGCCATTAGTCTCTCGTCCTGATGGGCTTTAAGTCAATTAAATCAGTGGGTTAGCCTCAATTTGGTGAATCTGACCACCGCCACCCACATACCACCAGCTTTTTGTCAATGCGTAAGTCCTAAAGAAGTCCAGGAACAGATTGCCTTTGCTGACGTGCTGCTGCTAAACAAAATTGATTTGGTCCCAGGCGACGAACTCGATCAGCTAGAGCAGCGAATTCGCGGCATGAATGCGATCGCCAAGATTTACCGCACCCGCGACGCTGAACTAGAAATGGATGCCCTGCTCGGCCTGGGAGCCTTTGACCTCAATCAAGCCCTACAGGTCGACCCTGACTTCCTCAGCGAAACGGCCCACGAACATGATGAAACCGTGGGGTCCGTGGCGATCGTCGAATCCGGGGAAGTCGATGGTGAAAAACTGAACAAATGGCTCAGCTATCTATTACAAAATCAGGGCGCGGATATCTTTCGGATGAAAGGGATCTTAACCATTGCCGGAGAGGATCTGCGCTTCGTGTTTCAGGGCGTGCATATGCTGTTCGATGGGAAAGCCGATCGGCCCTGGCGTCCGGGGGAACAGCGCAAAAACGAACTGGTTTTTATCGGGCGTAACTTAAATGAAACAGCACTTAAGGATAGTTTCCGAGCATGTCTAATTTAGTCGCTAAGGAACCCGTTAAATTCAATCAGAAATGGCAATCTGGATTGTCCGACTACGTGACGGCGATCGCTGGTCCCCCGATAATAAAACCCTAGTGGCCAGTTCGGCGGCGGGGGAGGTTGTCATATATCGGGAGCCAGAGTTTGATCCCTTTGTGTTGCAGCCTATGCAGGGGAAGTCGATCGATTGCTGTGTGTTTTCCCCCGATGGTCAGTTCTTGGCGGTGGGCGGTCAGACGGGACAGATTAATATTTGGCGCATCCAGGCGAAGGAGACAACGCTCGTTGCGACCATTCCCGATATTACGGACTGGGTCGATCGGATGGCCTGGAGTCCCACGGACAATTTGCTTGCCTTCAGTCGAGGGCGGTATATCCAGGTTTGGGACTCGGTGGAGGGTTTGGTGGTGACCTTGGATTTTGAGACCTCCTCTGTCCTTGACATCGATTGGCATCCAGACGGGACCCTGCTCAGCGTGGGCGGCTACCAGGGCGTCAAACTCTGGACGGTGGATCACTTTGATCGAGACCCCTATGTGCTGCCGATCGATTCGGCCAGTTTGGCGGTTGCCTGGTCTCCTGACGGTAAATATATTGCTTCCGGGAACATGGATCGGACCGTCATGGTGCTGGAGTGGGGCAGTATGGACCCTTGGCGAATGGATGGCTTTCCGGGCAAAGTAAGTCAACTGGCCTGGTCCCAGCCTGCCAATCGTCGAGGCAGTCCGCTGCTGGCCGCAGCGAGCGCTGAGAGCATTGTGGTTTGGGGACGAAGGGGGGAATCAGAGCGTTGGGATAATCATCTGTTGCTGGAGCATGGGGGGAATGTTCGATCGATTGAGTTTCAGCCCACCACCGAGTTACTGGCCTCGGCAGCAGCGGACAGTCAGATCAACCTATGGTCGAGGGGCAAAGATCTCGCCCACAAACTCAGTGGCGCGGCGGCAGGCTTTTCCTGTCTGGCCTGGGATCCCAAAGGCAGTCGTCTAGCCGCCGGGGGCCAAGATGGGGAGCTGCTGATTTGGGCACAGACCAAGCTGGGATTTGGCCGTCGTTAGAAAAGCGATTGATTAACGATCGATAACGAAAAACAAGAATGATTATCATAATCACTAAGGCGATGCCACAAAGCGCGATCGCCCTCCCTGTTTTCGGAGGCTTTATGCTCAAAGTTGCAGTTGTGGGTAAGGGTGGGAGCGGCAAAAGTACGCTGTCCTGGCTATTGATCCAGGCATTGGCCCATCGGGATCAGTCGGTCCTCGGGATTGACGCCGATTTCAACATGAATCTACTGACCAATCTCGGCCTCAACTATGGGCCTGATTTACCGACCATCCACCATGCCCATGGAGAGTTTCGGCAGATTGTCGATCTGCCTGTGGGGACACCTTGGTCCAAACTTCAGGATCGATCGCTCCCCCAGTTCTCCCTCAATCCCGATGACGATTACACGGCCCAGTTGGCCATCGATGTGGCAAAGAACATTCGGCTGATGGTCGTGGGCCTTGGTGATGAGGACGTACTCGACAGTCCCCTCTGCGGTCATGGCCATATTGCGCCGCTCAAATGGTATTTGTCGAATCTCGATAATCACAACACCGCCGTGATCATCGACAGCGTGGCCGGAACCGACATGGTCAATTACAACCTCTATCAAGGCTGTGATGCGATCGTCTGTGTGGTCGAAAACCATCGCAACAGCATTCGGGTGTTTCAACAGATTCAGCAGGTGGCCGATCGCCTAGGAACACCCTTTTATGGGGTTTGGAACCGGGCCAACGAAGCGGCAATACCGACAGCTTTGAGCGAGGTTTGTGGCGATCGATTGCTGGGGCAGATCCCAGTGGACCCAGAGATTGAATCCTTTGATTATCAATTGCTCGATCCTCAGACTCAACGGCAGACAGCCTTGATCTGGGAGGCCCTAGTAGCAAGGACCACAACCTCCCGTTCCCGATCCTTGGCCCAAGCGGTAGGATAAATCGCAGCGATGATTAAGTCTGCTACAATGCCATATAGAGAATGAGTATCATTCTCATTTTATTCTGTCGAGGCAGTCCATGGGCAGTTCGATCGCGGCAAATCAATTGGTTTGGCACCATGACCTAACGGGGCAGGTGCTGGACCCGGCCAGTTTGAACCTCTTTTGGTTTGAGCTGACTGAGGGGGCCTATGGTCAGATCCATCGCGTCAAGGCGATCGTGGAGATTGTTGATGGGAGCGCCTGGCAGTTGAGCTTTAATCAAGGAGAGGACCCCATGGAGACGGAACTGCCCGTTGAACGTTGGCTAAGCGGTCGGCCCGATCGGCCCAGCCAAATTGAGGTGGTGGCGGGGGTAGATTTCGATCCGATCGGTGTCACCGCGGCCTGCAGGGTTGCGGGCTCTCCGATGCGGTATTACTCAATTATCAAGCCCAGTTGCGGGAGCAGCCATGAAAATCGCGGTTATTTCCTGTATTCATGGCAATTATGAAGCCTTGAATGCAGTGTTATCGGATATTGATGACCATAAAGTTGAGCAGATTTATTGCTTAGGCGATCTCGTTGGCTATGGTCCCCATCCCAATGCGGTGGTGGAGATGGTGCGATCGCTGAATATTCCCACGGTCCAGGGCTGCTGGGATGAGGATATTATCGAGGGCCTGAATGCCTGTGAATGCAGCTATCCCTCAATCTTGGCGGAGCAGCGCGGCAAGCTGGCCCATACTTGGACCGACCAGGAAATCCATCCCGAAACCAGAGAATTTCTGGCCCAGTTGCCCATGACCCTGCGCGTTGATAATTTAGCGTTTGTCCATGGTAGTCCGAATAATCAGCATGAATATCTGCTGCCCGAAATCGATGCCTTTACCGCCATGGAGCGTGTCTTGGGTACGGGGGCGGATGTCTTGTTCTGCGGCCATACCCATGTGCCCTACGTGCGCGATCTCAGCGATGGGTTGGTCAAGGTGCAGGTGAAGCGATCGGGCGTTTCTGAAACGGCAACCCAAATCCATGTGGCTCCCTTAAAACGCATCATCAATGCGGGCTCCGTCGGCGAACCCCGCCATGGTCGGCCCAATGCCACCTATGTGATCTACGATCCTGAATCAGCCGAGGTCAAGCTCCGGGAGGTGGAATACGACTACCCAAAAACCTGCGCGGCAATTATTGATAAAGGGCTACCAGCAATTTTTGCCTGGCGCTTGGCCCGAGGGCTGGAATATGCCGAACGGGCCGAGGATCCGACCCATATCTGTGAACGGTGAGGCAGCATTATGTATTGGGCAATTGCAGCGGGAATTGAAGGTAATTTAGCGGCCTATGAAGCATTTTTGAAGGACCTGCGCCAGTCGCGGCTGGACATTGAGGCGCTGTATTTACTTGGCGATATTGTGGGGCCGAGAAAAGACAGCATTAAGGTGATCGATCGCATCCAAAATCCCCGTCCCGGAGAACCAGAGCCCCAGGTCTGTCAAGGCTGGTGGGAGGATCAATGTTTGATTCTGCATGCCCTAGGGCGCACGGGGGAGCCGACGCAATTGTTCGATCGCTATGGCAAGGCCATGGCCAAGACCCTCTGGGATGCGGTGCCGCGCGCTGCGATCGAGTGGATACGCAATTTGGACTTTGGGTTTTCTGAACTGGACTGTCTATTGATTCATGGCACTTCGATGGGTGTGGATGAGGCCTTGACGCCGGAGACCCCGGTGATGACGATTCTCGATCGGCTCCAGCGCATGGGGGTGAATAATTTATTCTGTGGGCGATCGGGTCAGGCCTTTGACTATAACCTGGTGCAAGGATCGATGCAGACGCAGGTGACGATGCTCGATCGGCCCCCGTCGGCTCAAACCGTCACCCTTCCGGCCAAACGATTAATCGGCGTTGGTAACATTGGGCATGCCCTGGTGAGGCCAGCTATGTGTTGTACAACCCCGGCAATAATTCTGTTAAATTCAAAACCGTAAAATACGTTGCCGCCAGGGGATTTGCTGCTGTTTAAATGAGCTAGGTTTATCGTTATGCCACAACTGCTTGATCCTGATCAATCCCGCGTTCCCGTCACCATTATCACTGGCTTTTTAGGAAGTGGTAAAACAACGCTGCTCAATCATATTCTCAACAATTGCCAAGATTTGAAGATTGCTGTTCTGGTCAATGAATTTGGCGATATTAATATTGATAGCCAGTTGCTTGTGACGATCGATGAAAATATGATTGCCCTCAGCAATGGCTGCATTTGCTGCACGATTAGCGATAGTTTGACAGATACAGTGTATCAAGTGCTGGCCCGCGAGGAACGGATTGATTATTTAGTGATCGAAACCAGTGGTGTCGCTAATCCTTTGCCGATCGCCCTGACGTTCCTAGGCTCGGACCTGCGGGACTTGACGACGGTGGATTCGATCTTGACGGTGATCGATGCTGAGACTTTCGATCTAGAGTCCCACTACGGGAGCGAGGCGGCCTACGCCCAAGTCATGTACGGCGATATTGTGATTTTGAATAAGGTCGATCTGGCCTCTTCTCATAAACTGCAAGAGCTTGAACAGGCGATTCAAGATGTCAAATCAGATGCCCGCATTTTGCGATCGCAGCAGGGTCAAGTTCCGCTGGGCCTGATTTTAGATGTTGATGTGGCCCAGACCGGATCGGCATTAGTAATTCCTGAAGCAGACTTAGACGCCACCAACCACCTAGTCAACGATGGGTTTAAGGTCGTTTCCTTCAAGAGCAGCCGCCCCTTCTCGCTCAAAAAGTTCCAAGAATTTCTCGACTACCAACTGCCCGAAACCATCTGCCGCGCCAAGGGCATTCTGTGGTTCGCAGAAAGTCCGGCGCGCCATATTTTTCAGCTCAGCGGCAAACGGTTTACCGTTAATGACAGCGACTGGATTGAGGCACCCTCGAACCAGCTTGTATTAATTGGCCGCGATCTCAACGCCCTAACGCTTCAGCAATTACTGACCAATTGCTTAACGCGATGAGCCAATCGCCCGCTCCAGGCTCTCCGCCAAGGTCCTAGCGTGGGGTTCCTCGACCATGGCCATATGGCTACCGGGAATATCGTAGATATCCAACTGTCCAACGAGCGATCGCCAGCCCAAACCCTCGTCCAGGTAGCGCTGGGAATAGAACAGTTCCGCCGTGGCCCGAAACAGGCTGAGGCGGCCCCCATAGGCCTGGGGCACATAGAGCGCATCGGCGGCCAAGTTATCCGCCAACACCACCTTGTATTGCAGCTCGTAGGAGACCTTCAGTCCCGCCGCGATCGCCGCCCGGCCATAGGCAATCACCAGGTGCTCGCGCCGATCCGCCAAAAATCCCAAGACCTTTTGCCCCAGGTAGGCGAGGCCCTGGTCCTGGAACTGCTGCCAATGGGCCACAACCCGGTCCTTGCTGGGCAGGGTTTCGGCATTGGGTCCGTAGGTGTCGAGGAGGCCCAGGAGGCCCACCGAGAGCCCCTGCTGCTCTAGCTGCCGGGCCATTTCGTAGGCGATCGTGCCCCCGTAGGACATGCCCGTGAGATGGTAGGGTCCCTCGGGCTGTAGGCGACGCATTTCGGTAATGTAGTAGGCCGCCAAATCCTCGACCCGATTCTTGGGAGCCTCACGATTCATCAGCTGGGCCGATAGGCCATAGATCGACCAGTCGGAGCCCAAATGTTTCCCCAGGGGCCGGAAGAACCTGGCCCCCTCCCCCAACACATGGATCGCAAACAGGGGTGGCCGCTTCCCCGAGCCCGCCTGAATCACCACGGCACAGCTCGTATCGTCGCTTTCCTGGCCGCCCTGGCGCAGGTATTGGCTCAACTGGCGCAGGGTCGGATGTTGAAACAGCACCATGGGCGAGATGCGTTGACCTAATTGATGTTCAATGCGATCGCACAGCCGTGCCACCAGCAGGGAATGGCCCCCCAGCTCAAAGAAATTGTCCGTGACCGCCACGCTTTGGCCCAGTAATTCGGACCAGAGATGGACCAATTCCCCTTCCAGGGCATCCTTTGGGGGTTCGAGATCCTGGGGTGGCTCCGCGATTGTGGGTTCCGGCAGCGCGGCGCGATCGACCTTGCCGTTGGGGGTCAAGGGCAGGCGATCGAGCAGGACCCACTGGCTGGGAATCATGTAATTGGGCAGATGCTGCCGTAGGCCCTGGATTAAATCCTTGGGATCTGGATTCTGTCCCTGGGAGGGTACCACGTAGGCCACTAGGTATTTGACACCCGATCGATCTTTGGCGATCACCACCCCCTGCTGGACCTCGGGCAACTGTTCGAGGCGGGTATCAATTTCACAGAGTTCAATGCGAAAACCCCGAATTTTGACTTGGAAATCCAGCCGGCCCACGAATTCCAAATCCCCATCGGGCCGCTGCTGGACCTGATCGCCCGTGCGATAGAGCCTTCCGTATTGCCCATGATTAATAAATCTGTCCGCCGTACGCTCTGGCATATTCAAATACCCGCGTGCCAACCCCGGTCCGCCAATATAGAGTTCGCCGGGCTCGCCGATCGCCACGGACTGCTGCTGCGGATCTAATAGATAGGTCGTCACATTGGGTAGGGCTTGACCGATCGGAATATCCCCAGACTCTGGATCAAAGCCCGCCCGCACCGGATCAAACCAAGTGGCCGTCACCGTGGTTTCCGTGGGGCCGTAGGTATTAATCCAGCGGACCTGATTGGGTACGATCGATCGCCATTGCTGGTAGGACTGCCGGGAGGCCTTTTCACCGCCCACACAGACGAGCCGTACGGTGGCTGGAATGGTTTGATTGAGGGTGACTAAACCGTTCACCAGCTCGTGCCAAAAGGCCGTCGGCAAATCTAGGATGGTGATTTTCTGCGCGTCAACAAATTGCCAAAAGGCCTGGGTGGAAGAGGCGATCGCCTCCGGTCTCAATACTAGGGTTGCACCGCTAATCAGGGTTGGATAGAGTTCCTCCACAATGATGTCAAAGCCAATGTTGGAAAACTGCAACATGCGATCGGTCGCCGTAATCCCAAATTCCTGGGCAATGGCCGTGGCATGGTTGGCCAGACCCCGATGCTCGATCATCACGCCCTTCGGGTTGCCCGTGGAGCCGGAGGTGTAGAGAACGTAGGCCAGGCTATCCGCCCTGGAGGGGAGGTTTAAATTGCTAGAAAGCTGCTGGGCGATCGTTCCCCAATCCCCATCGACACAGATCACCTTGGCGGAATATTCCGGCAGGCTACTGACCAGGGTGGTCTGAGTCAATATCGTATGAACCTGGGCATCCCGGAGCTTGTAGGCCCGCCGCTCGTGGGGATAGGTGGGATCGAGGGGGACGTAGGCGGCTCCGGCCTTGAGAATTCCCAAAAAAGCGACAATTAAATGGACCGATCGATCCATTGACACCGCTACCAGTTCCTCCGCTTGGACACCCAGGGCCTGGAGATAGTGGGCTAGCTGGTTGGCACGGGCATTGAGATCTTGATAGGTGTAGGTACGATCGCGATCGCCATCGACCAAGGCTAGGGCTTGGGGGGTCCGTGCCACCTGCTGCTCAAAGAGCTGTACAGCGGTTTGAGCGGCAGGCGCAGGGGGCTGAACAGGTGTCTGCACAGGCACAGAACTCTGAACTGACGCAGAGTTTTGCGCAGCCACGGAAGTTCGCACAGGAATCATAAGCTACGTCAGGGAATTAAAGAATGGCCGGAGAATTAAATCGGTAGCCCTGACGGATAGCATAGATGCAAGGAGTAAAACAGAAGCTTTTTAATGTCTGGGATGCAGAAAACTCCAATAAATGGATTATTACACATCCTTAAACATTTAGAAGCCCCTAATACCACGGAATATTTTATCAGACCAATCACCTCCGATCTATGGGCTCACCGAGAGTTCGCCACCGGGGCCGCCCATTGAATCATCCGATCCACCAGCCCCGGCAGGATTCGATCGCACCAGACTGTGATGCGCCCCTGCCATCCCACCACAATCTCAGGATTACGTCTTTTTAAACCCGCCACCATGGCCTTGGCCACCTGCTGGGGTGTCATTGGTAACATCCACCTAAAGCGATCGAGATCCTGCACCATGTCGGTTTCGGTTAGCGAGGGCAACAGGGCCACCACCTTAACTTCGTGGGGGCGCATTTCCTGGCGCAGGGCCTGGGTAAACCCCAAAATTGCAAATTTAGTGGCAGAATAGGTCGCCATACTCGGGGCAGCCACCTTCCCCATTAGGCTTGAAACATTGACGATGGTCCCCTCCTTTCGAGCGGCCATGCGTTTGGCCAGGGGTTTTGTCACCGTATAAAGTCCGACTAAATTGGTGCTAATTTCTCGCTCCATGTCGCAGAGTCGGGCATCCAGGAAGGAACTTTGATAGGCAATGCCAGCACAGTTAATTAACCCATGAATTGGTCCATAATGCTGCCAGGCCTGGGCCATGGCAATGGTCACATCGACGGGTTTAGTTAAGTCCAATGGTAGGACGATCGCCCTTGCGCCAAAACTGCGAATTTCTTCAGCAACTTGGGTTAAACGATCGCGATCGCGGGCGACAAGAATTAAGCAAGTCGCACCTTGGCGGGCCAGTTCAAGGGCAATTTCTTTGCCAATGCCACGGGATGCTCCGGTAATCAGTAGGGTTTGTTCTCTGATTTTCATTTCTGATGCCTCTCTTTCTGGGTATAGAACAGCGCGATTGTTCTCGTCTTTGAAAGCGTGAATGGCTAAATAATTGGTGGATAGCGGTCCTGTGACGAGCCGATGTGCAGTGGATGGATTCGCAGACCGCACAGGTCAGATAAAAACGCTTGTGATTAACTTTTTATGAGTTGAATAATCTGTACTGATTCAACTCTTGTTACAGACGTTAACACTTGATTTCTGATTGCGCAACTTTACGGGATAAATTTTCTGAGATTGTATATTCGATAACGATCGCAAATGTATCGGAGTTGTCATTTCTAAAATTTATTGCTTAGAATAACGGGTTCGCCTATTTGTCAGGTCGCGCCTATTGGGCCGATCGAAGCAGTGGCACAGGGCCTTAGGATCGGTCTGTATCTTCACTGAAGTCAGTTCTCAGCGGTTTGAGACTGTAAACTGCCTACCGTAAACCTTTATTTTGTCAGGACGAATTTGTTGTGTTTAAGCCCTTAATTGCTGGACTGCTATTGACCTCAGTATTGTTGGTGCCCCAAGCTGCTGATGCGCGACGCAAATCTGGACCCAACCCTCGACCTCAGAAGACCGATCGCCCCCAGACAACCGATCGCAACGTCCCTGGAAAGTTTGACTATTATGTTCTAGCCCTGTCCTGGTCCCCGGATTACTGTGCGGCCAAGGGTGCCCAAGATCCCCAGCAGTGTGGTGAGGGTCGCAAATTGGGCTTTGTCCTCCATGGGCTATGGCCCCAGTACAACCAAGGCTGGCCCCAGAACTGCACCACAGAGGCCTTCGATCCCAAAATGATGCAGCAGTTCCCCGACCTCTATCCCAGCAAGAAACTCTACACCCACGAATGGGAAAAGCATGGCACCTGCTCGGGCCTCAGCCAGCCGGAGTACCATACCCTATCCCAAACCCTGAAAACCAATGTGGCGATCCCCGCCGCCTACAGCCCGCCCGCCAAACCCTTCCGTACGACAGTCGCCAACCTCAAACAGGAATTTGTGCAGGCCAACCCAGGTATGTCCTCAGATAGCGTCGCCCCCACCTGCTCCGGCAGTGGCCGATTCCTCCAGGAAGTCATGGTTTGCCACGGTAAAGATGGCCAGCCCGGCACCTGTAGTGCAGAGGTTTTGAATAAGTCGAGCCGCAGCTGTGGCCAGAAGGATCTGCTGGTCCGAAGCGTACGCTAACCTACGGTGCTGGGGCGATCGGCAACACATGGGCCAGATGCTGCAAAGGATGGGGCGATCGGCTTAAGAAGGCCTCCATATCCTTGGCACAGATCGGCTTGGAGAACAGGTGGCCCTGGCCATACTCGCACTTGAGCGCCTTGAGCTGGGCCAGTTGCTTGGTCGTCTCGACGCCCTCGGCCACCACATCCATGCCCAGGTTCCAGGCGAGGGTGGTGATCGTCCGGACCAGCTCCAGCTTCTCCCCGTCCACATCGACCCGGCTGATGAAGGAGCGATCGATCTTCAGCACATCCATGGGGAAGCGGTATAGGTAGCCGAGGGAGGAATAGCCCGTACCAAAGTCATCGACGGAGAGCTGGAGCCCCATTTCCTTGATCTTGGCGAGCATCCCGAGGGCGGCCTCGGTGTTTTCCATGATCACGCTTTCGGTGATTTCCAGTTTTAGGAAGTTGGCCGCCAGGCCCGTGTCCTCCAAAATATGGCGCAGCTGATCCGTCAGGCCCGGATGGGAGAACTGGCGGCCCGAGAGATTCACACTCACGGTCATCGGCCAGAGATGGGAGAACTTAAACTGCCACTGCCGCAACTGCTGACAGGCTTCGCGCAGCACCCATTCCCCCAGGGGCATAATCAACCCCGTCTCCTCGGCAATAGAAATAAATTTCCCCGGCCCAATCAGTCCTTGGGTGGGATGGTTCCAGCGCACCAGGGCCTCAAACCCGGCGATCCGCCCAGAACTGAGGGAGACAATCGGCTGGTAATAGAGGTCAAACTCCTGGCGATCGATGGCCCGCCTCAGGTCGTTCTCCAACTGCAACAGCGAGACCATCTCGTCATGCATCTCCGTGTCAAACAGCTCATGGCAGGACTTGCCCGAGGCCTTGGCCCGGTACATGGCAATATCCGCCCCCCGGATCAGGTCCTCCGCCCGCTTCA
The DNA here is from genome assembly GCA_012031975.1 of Alkalinema sp. RU_4_3. Classification (GTDB taxonomy): domain Bacteria; phylum Cyanobacteriota; class Cyanobacteriia; order Leptolyngbyales; family Leptolyngbyaceae; genus JAAUSA01. The sequence continues at coordinate 11,541 of JAAUSA010000097.1, forward strand.
GGTCCGGCGAACTCATGGCGATGCCGATGCTGGTGCTGGTGAAGACTTCGTTGCCGCTGAGGTTAAAGGGCAGGGCCAATTCCTCGTGGATCCGATCGGCCACCTTTGCGGCCTCATCACTATTGGGAATATCCTCCAGCAGCACCGTAAACTCATCGCCCCCGAGCCGCGCCACCATGTCCGTACTGTGGACACAGCGCTCCAGGCGCCGGGCAATGCCGATCAGTAGCTCGTCCCCGACCAAATGGCCGAGGCTGTCGTTGATCACTTTGAAGCGATCGAGGTCCAGGAACAGGATGGCAAACTGATAAGTCGGATCCTGCTTCAGCCGTTCCACGGTCTGGCCCAGCCGATCCATGAACATCAGGCGGTTGGGGAGGCCCGTGAGTGAGTCATGGAAAGCGTTCCGGCGCAGCCGCTCCTCAGCCTCCTTGCGCTCCGTGGCCTCCCGCATGACAGAGACAAAGTGGGTCACCTGGCCATGCTCATTGTGGATGGGCACCGTATTGATGTCCGCCCAGAAGCAGGTCCGATCCTTGCGGTACAGCAGCAGCTCCGCCTTGACAGACTCATTTTTGCCCAGGCTTTGGCGGACCCGAGCCAGCTCCACCTGGGAGGTCTCTTCGCCCACCAGCAGCAGGGCATTTTTGCCAATCACTTCCCCCGCCCGGTAGCCCGTGACCGTCAGGAAGGCATTGTTGATGTAGATGATTCGCAGACTAAGGGGATCGCTTGTGGGTTCAAGCTGGGAGATCATCACCATTTCATTGGCATTGACCACCACGGATTCCAGGAGCCTCAGGTATTCCTCCAGCCACTTGCGCTCCGTAATATCCGTCACCCGGATCAGATTCCCCAGGGGCTGCCCCCCATTGTCAAACAGGGGCGTTGAATTGACCTCCGCCCAAAACTGTCGCCCATCCCGCCTGCGCAATTGGCTCTCACACCAGTCGCTCGGAGTGGCTGGTCCATCATCCTGTTGACTAAAGAACAGCCAGCCCTCAATCAGACCCAGGAAGGGCTGGGCGGGCTCCCCCACCATCAGTTCGGCCTCAATGCCGATCAGCTTGGCCAGGCGGGAATTGATATGGAGGATGCGATCGCTCTGGTCCGTGATGATGATGCCATCGTTGAGGCTCTCGATCACCACCTGGAGAAAGCTGGTCGCAGCGGGGTTCGTCAGCGATTGAATCGAAGACTGTACAGCACTCTGCCCTGGATTCATCGAATCTCGGGAACTGTGATGAGTTGGATCAGACAAATCTGGCAAATTACGCATCTGGGATCTGTCAATTAAACGTTCCGTCGCCATGGGTAGCTCCCCTGTGACCTCGGGCCTGGATAAGGGTGATTGAGTGAAAAGCTTCAATTAAGTTGGGGTCATGTCGATGCCCCGTCACTGATGAACCACAGATGCCGCCCAAGGCCACCATAGCCTTTGGAACGAACCCTCCACTTCCGCAATATCCTTATTTCTTTGGCAGAGAACTGGGGCAGATACCGAAATCATGACTAGAAACAAACCTTAGAGGTTAGGAAAAAGGGACGACCATGCAATTAGTTCGAATACACCCGGCCATAAAGCAACGTCGATGGCAGGCGCTAAGGAATCAGCGATCCTGGATCGGGACGGTGACAATTTACACTATTTAACCCGGACCTAACTTCAGCCGATCGGGCGTAATCTTCATAGTTTGCCCAAATTTTCTGGAAAACTCGATGTCTCCAAATCCGTAGCGGCCCAGGCTTGACCTTTTGTACCTAGACGTTTTAATACTTAAATATTTATGTACTTAGACGGCTGGTACGGTTGCAAGCAGCGGTCGCTGGATTATTTCCACAGAGAATAAAACACACTTAGGTGTCAGTTTAGACAGAACTGGCAAACTTAAAATCTATCTTAGGGTAGAGGTTCATTAACCATTTCTCTGCTTAGGGGAGAGATTAATCGCCCCAGGACCTCGGCAAGGCGATCGCTCCTTTGGTTGGCAGGCTGTGATCGCAGTCGGGCCAGACCTCTAGGATGGCTCCCTGGATGCGATTTCCGTAGGTTTCGGCATGCCATAGGGGGATGGTGTCGTCTTGGTCGCCGATCACGATGGTGGTGGGGGCCGTGATCCGGTGGATTTGGGTTTCCACGGTGTCGATGGCGTCTTCGGGGCGGAGGCGATCCAGTAGAAAGGACCTGGCGGCGGGCTGGCGCTGGATCTCCTGGCGGAACCAGCGCAGGGTGTGGAGGGTCTTGGCCTGGCCAAGCAGGGGGCAACTAACCCCGCCAAGCGCAGCCCCCAATCGATCCAAGGTCCCCCCGTCAGCAGGGGGCGCAGGTAGTCGTAGCGCCCACAGAATTCATCGTCGCGGATCCCGGCGGGGGCGGCCAGCAATAGCCCCCGCACCCGCTCTGGGTGGGCAATGGCATAGGCCGCCGCCACCCAGCCGCCGAAGGAATGGCCCACTAGATAGAGCTGCTCCAGGCCGAGGTGCGATCGCACCGCCTCCACAAAGGCCACCTCCGTCGGCACATCGTAGCGAATCTGGGGCTGGCCCGAGGCCCCGAAGCCCAGTAGGTCCAGACTGACACAGCAATATTGGTCCGAAACGCCATCGACTAACGGCTGCCAGCAGGTGCGATCGCCCAGGAAACCATGGAGCATCAGAACAGGCGGTCCCTCCCCCACCATTGAAATTTGGGCGGCCTGGGTGGCAGCCTGTTGGGGGCCAAGGGCTAGGGGAACCTGGATGGTGCGATCTGTCACGATGTAGGCAATGGTTAGGGGCAAACTCTACTGTAGCGGCGTTGCGGACCCTCTGGGCAGTCCTTGGTCCGAGAATATTCAGAGGGTTTTTATCAAATGTGCTTTAAAGTTCATGGTTTCTGCATGGAATTACTTAAGTAGATTTGCCATACTGTTTTTATACAAAACAACCCATTGGTTCACGGGTCTTCCCTCGCAGGGGGGCTTCGTCGGTCAGGGAATTGAGTTTAGGAGAGCGTTGTTATGTCAGTTAGGAGTGCTGCCCGTTTCCTCAGTGCTGCTGCCCAGGATGGACAGGTGCGCGATCGGTTTGCCGCCGTCAGTTCTCCTGAGGAGTTTCTGCAGGTGTCTCAATGTATGGGTTACACCTTTACTACGGCGGAGCTGCTTCGCTTGGTGCGCATTAAGAGCTTGAAGAATGAAACTCGACGCCTCACTGGGGTGTGGAAGTGGCTCCGGGGGGTGAACTGGCGATAGTGGAATGATTGACTTTGGAATTACTGAGCGTATAGAGCACATTTCTTCGGAGATGTGCTTTTTTTTAAGTGGGATAAATTGTTGGAAAGATTGGATTTCTGGAAGGGAAGGTGGGGGAATAGCAGAGATCTGTGGGAAGTGAATGATTTGGTTTCAAAATGGGAATGGTATTTTTGTCTGTCTTACCGCTGAGGACTATGGGATCGTTGCGTCAAGCTGTCTGGGTTTCGAGTTGTGTTGGGGCGATCGCGCTGTCTATGGTTGGGGGCCTGGGGGTTCTGCCGGGTCGATCGGCACCGGGGGCCAAGGTGAATCCAACGACGCCTGGGATTGTCCCCAATGAGAACTTGGTCACCGAGGGCATTCCAACCCTTTCGACGGAGCTGGTCACGAAAGTAGATCGCTACACCCAGTTTCGATCGGCAGCCCTGAGCAGTTGGCACCCCAAGAAGCGGGAGATGCTGATTTCGACAAGGTTTGGGGATGTGGCCCAGGTGCATCAGGTGAAGTTCCCGTTGGGGGCACGTAAGCAGTTGACCTTTTTCCCGGAGCGGGTGAGCGGGGCGAATTTCCCGCCGACCCAGGGGGATTACTTTGTCTTCAGCAAGGATATCGGCGGCAATGAGTTCAGCCAGAACTATCGCTATGACTTGAATACCGGGGATATTTCGCTGCTGACCGATGGCAAGTCCAAAAACAGTGGGGGGATCTGGACGCGCCAGGGCGATCGCCTCGCCTACACTTCGACCCGCCGTACGAAATCAGACACGGACTTCTATGTGGTGGATCCGCGTAATCGGGAGAGCGATCGTCTAGTCTCCCAGGTTCAAGGGGGCGGCTGGGGCGTATTGGATTGGGACCCGGAGGGCAAATCATTCTTAGCCATTGAGTACCTGTCGGTGAATGAGAGCTACATCTGGCGCGTGGATGTGGGGACGGGCGCGAAGACCTTGGTGACACCCAAAACTGGGACGAAGGTGAGCTATCAGGGAGCCGTGTTCAGCCCCGATGGTCGGGGGATGTATGTGGTGAGTGACAAAACGGGCGAATTTGCGCAGTTGGCCTATGTGGATTTGAAGACGATGGCGATGCGATCGATGACGGGATCGATTCCCTGGGATGTGGAGGAATTTGAACTGTCGGACGATGGCAAGTATTTGGCTTTTGTGACCAATGAGGATGGTGCCGGGGTTTTGCGTGTGCTGGATCTGGCGACGAATCAACCTGTAAAACTGCCTAAGCTGCCCGTGGGATTGGTCCTTGGCATTAGTTGGCACTCAAATGGGGAGGATTTGGGCTTTACCTTGACCTCGGCGCGGCAGCCTGCGGATGTCTATTCGGTGAATGTGAAGACGGGGGCGATCGATCGCTGGACTGAGAGCGAAACAGGAGGATTGAACACGGAGGGATTCTCTGATGCGGAATTGGTGCGGTGGAAGAGTTTTGATGGCAAGACAATTTCGGGGTTTCTCTATCGGCCTCCGGTGAATAAGTTTCCGGGCAAGCGGCCTGTGATGATCGATATCCACGGCGGTCCCGAAGGACAATCACGACCCTATTTTCTGGGGCGATTGAACTATTACCTGAATGAATTGGGCGTGGCGATCATTTTCCCAAATGTGCGAGGCTCCGTAGGCTATGGGAAGTCGTTTTCCCAGTTGGACAATGGATTTCTGCGGGAGGATTCGGTGAAGGATATTGGGGCTTTGTTGGATTGGATTAAGGTGGAACCGAGGTTGAATGCGGATCGTGTGTTGGTGACAGGGGGTAGCTATGGGGGCTACATGTCTTTGGCGGTTTCGACAACTTATAGCGATCGCATCAGAGGCGCCATCAACATTGTCGGCATTTCCAATTTTGTGACATTTTTGGAGCGCACGGAGGGCTATCGGCGGGATCTGCGGCGGGTGGAGTATGGGGATGAGCGGGATGGGAAGATGCGATCGTTTTTACAGAAGATTTCACCTTTGACGAATGCTGGGAAGATTAAGACGCCGTTGTTTGTGATCCATGGTCAGAATGATCCGAGGGTGCCATTGAATGAGGCGGAGCAGATTGTTAAGGTGGTCAGGAATAATGGGGTGCCTGTCTGGTATTTGATGGCGAAGGATGAGGGCCATGGATTTAGTAAGAAGAAGAATGTCGATTTCCAATTCTATGCAACGATCCAATTTGTCCAGGATGTCTTATTAAAACCATAACGCCCCAACCATCCAAACCCCATTCTCAGCCATGCCCATGCTCCACCATCCCACTAATACTACCTAACAGATCTCACTTTTGTGAGGGGGGTTTGGGGGGACGGCGGAAC
>JAAUSA010000341.1 GCA_012031975.1 Alkalinema sp. RU_4_3
CACGGTGATCAACCTAGAGGTGCCCGAGTACGAGGCCCAGAAGAAGTGGACCGCGAAGAATCTGCCCCTCGGCTATATCTCCCCTGGCATTGGCGATGACTATATTCAGGGCAGCAAGGAGATGGCTCCGAAGTTCATCCGCTTCTTGGACGAAACCGCCGCCAGCTTAACTAACTTCATCACGGGGGCCGATGAAAAGGACTTCCATGTGGTCGGTGCCAACTGGGACAAGGAGTTTCCACGGGGGACTTTGGTGGATGTGCGTAAGGCGATGGCGGGCGATCGCGCCCTCCACGACCCGACCCAAATCATCCAGACGGCCCGTGGCATCGAGATCGGCCATATCTTCCAGCTCGGTACCAAGTATTCCAAGGCGATGAATGCGACCTACAAGAACGAGAAGGATGAGCAGGTGCCCATGGTGATGGGCTGCTATGGCGTCGGGGTTTCGCGGCTGGCGCAGTCGGCGGTGGAGCAGTCCTACGACAAAGATGGGATTATCTGGCCCGTGGCGATCGCCCCCTACCATGTGGTGGTCGTGGTGCCGAACATCACCGATGAGGAACAGATGACGGCGGCGATGGAGATCTATGAGGTGTTGAAAACCGCTGGGGTAGAGGTGTTGCTGGACGATCGCGATGAGCGCGCCGGGGTGAAGTTCAAGGATTCGGAGCTGATTGGGATTCCCTTCCGGGTGGTGACGGGTAAGGCTTTAAAAGATGGCAAGGTGGAGGTGGTGACGCGGGCGACGAAGGCGGCGGTGGAGGTGGCGATCGCGGATGTGGTGGCGGTGGTTAAAGGGTTGATTGAGGAGGCGATCGGTTGATCCTGTCACTGCGCTGTTGCCCCGCCTGGGGTTTTAACCCCAGGTGGGTTATGCGATCGCCAGTCAACACCCTAAGATCCACCCACCCAATTGATTACTCACAATCGGTATGACTATGAGTTTCTGTGATATAACTGTAACGGTTTGTAACTTGCGGCAACCCAACCGGAGCCCAGACAAACCGCTATAAGTTTTATTCACGATTTAGGAGACTGCACAGATGTCTGAAGGAAGCTTCCGAGTTGGCCTAGCTGCCCCCGATTTTACCGCGACCGCTGTGGTGGACCAAGAATTCAAAGAAATTAAGCTGTCGAACTATCGCGGCAAATATGTGGTGCTGTTCTTCTATCCCCTCGACTTCACCTTTGTTTGCCCCACGGAAATCACGGCTTTTAGCGATCGCTACGCTGAATTCAAGGCCTTGAATACCGAAGTGTTGGGTGTGTCCGTGGACAGCCAGTTCTCCCACTTGGCTTGGATTCAAACCGATCGCAAATCCGGGGGCTTAGGCGACTTGGCCTATCCTTTGGTGGCTGACCTGAAGAAGGAAATTAGCGCGGCTTACAATGTGCTGGACACCGATGCTGGCATTGCCCTGCGCGGTCTGTTCATCATTGACCAGGATGGGATTGTGCAGCATGCCACGATCAACAATCTGTCCGTGGGCCGGAGCGTTGATGAAACCCTGCGGACGTTGCAGGCGTTCCAGTATACGCAGTCTCACCCCGATGAGGTTTGCCCCGCTGGTTGGCAGCCTGGTGCGAAGACGATGAATCCTGATCCTGTTAAGTCCAAGGATTTCTTCGCTGCTGTGTAATTTCCAATCGATCGATTTCTGCATTCGGCGCGGAGTCCTGTAGGGACGGCCCCCTGTAGCCCGCAATTCATTCGCGGGTGTCTATGCGGCCAACGGGAATGGCATAAATTCCGGGGTGATCTGTAGGGATCACGGCCCACCCGCGAATGAAATTGCGGGCTAGCCAAACGCCGTCCCTCCAGGACTGCGATCCTCTGGGGGTTAATAGTTAGCATTTTTATTAACAACCATTGAATGCATATCACAAATGCATCAGACTGAGAGCTTGGCATCACCGCCAGGCTCTTTTTTTGATCTACCTTATGCAACTCCGCCGCGCCACCCCGATCGCCCTCCTCCTCTTCGCCCTACCCGCCCAAGCTTTCAGATCGCTCTCCCCAAGGCATGGTCACCTCCGCCCACCCCTTAGCGAGCCAAGCAGGTCTGGAGATTTTGCAATCCGGGGGTAATGCGATCGATGCAGCGATCGCCACCACCCTCGCCATCTCAGTCGTGGAACCCTATTCCGCAGGACTCGGCGGCGGTGGTTTTGCACTTTACCACGGGGGGAAGCAAACGGAGGCCCTGGATTTTCGGGAGCGGGCACCCCAGGCAGCCACCGCGAATATGTACCTGGACAAGGATGGCAAACCAATTAAAAATGCCAGCATCAATGGCCACAAATCCGTTGGGATTCCTGGGACGATCGCAGGCCTCGCCGAACTCCACCGCAAACATGGCAAACTCCCTTGGAAAACGCTGGTCACTCCGGCAATTCGCCTGGCCGAGCAGGGGTTTCCCGTGAGTCAGCAGTATTTGGATGCTTTGGGGTGGCGATCGAAAGTGCTCCAACAGGACCCAGAAGCCAGCCGGATTTTCCTGCGCAACGGGGGTTTGCCTAAAATTGGTACGTCGATTATCCAGACGGATTTGGCGAAAACCTTGGCTAGCGTGGCGGAAGACCCCAATAGTTTTTACAACGGGACCGTAGCGAAGGCGATCGTCAAAGATATGCAAACCCAAGGTGGGATTATCACCGAGAGCGATCTGCGCGGTTACAAACCCCTTTGGCGCGATCCCATCTGTGGCCCCTTCCGCCAGTTCCAGGTCTGCTCCATGCCCCCACCGTCATCCGGCGGCGTCCACCTCCTACAAATCCTCAACATGCTAGACGACGGCAAACTCCAGGCCAGCGATTGGCACCAGGTGGACCACCTGCATAAGTTTATCGAAACCCTACGGATTGCCTACGCCGATCGCGCCGTCCACCTAGGCGATCCGGCGTTTACCACCGTACCCGTCAAAGCCCTCACCAGCAAATCCTACGCCGCAAAACGTCGTAAAGAGATCGATCCCGCCCGTGCCAAAACCTCCGCCGAAGTTCAGGCCACAACACCTGCGCAACTGAAGGAATCCCAGGAAACCAGCCATCTGACCGTCATCGACCAAGATCGCAACGCCATCAGCCTCACCTTCACCATCAATCTAAGCTTCGGCGCAGGCGTCGTCGCCAAGGGCACAGGCATCGTCCTCAACAACGAAATGGATGATTTCGCCACGGCTCCCAACACACCCAACGCCTTCGGCCTGACCGGAAACCAAGCCAACGCGATCGCCCCCGGCAAAACCCCACTTTCAAGCATGACGCCGACGATCGTTCTGGAAAACAATCAACCGCGCCTAGTGGTCGGAGCCCCCGGTGGCAGCACGATTATCACTACGGTTACTCAGGTAATTTTGAATACTTTGGTGTTTGATATGGACATCAAGCGGGCGATCGCGGCACCTCGATTGCATCACCAATGGCTCCCCGATCGCACCCGCATCGATCGCCATGGTTTCGATCCCACCACCGTGGAACTCCTGCGCAAACGGGGCCACAAGATCGAGGAGACGGGCAGTTGGGGGAATGCCAATGGGATTATGGTTTTGCCCGATGGGAGTTTGGAGGGCAGTGCTGATCCGAGGGGTGAAGGTACGGCCATGGGCTATTAACCCAATCTGGTATGATCAATCCCACATTCAGGAGCTAAACCCTTGCGAAATCTCCCTATGCCACCGAAACAAATGCGGGCCTTACTCAATC
>JAAUSA010000342.1 GCA_012031975.1 Alkalinema sp. RU_4_3
CCGGGCCGATCCGTTGCAGTAATCTTCCGCAACTTTCGCTATAAAATCTCGTTTCCGGTGGCCTGTCAGCTTTGTGGCTGCATCTTTGAAGGTTACTTTAATTGACTCTGTTAGCATCTTCCTCGATTGTTTTTGGGCAAATATATGCTCAAACACAGCAAAACCCCCAGCCAGTGGAGGTTTTATACAATCGGGATGAAAGGATTTGAACCTTCGACCCCTTCGTCCCGAATGAGGCACGATACCCGCACAACCCCTATTGAGTGATAGTTTTAGCGATCTACACCAATGGTGCGTTTACTTTGCACCATTCTAGCAGTCAAGGGGGAAATTCGGGAAAGTGTCTACAAAATCTACAAATCTACAAACTACCTATAACCTCAGTAAATCAGCACTTTCAGGTGTAGATTTTGGAATCTACAAACAATCTACAAAATCTACAAACTGATCCATTCCCTCTTTCCCCTAGGGGATGGGTCCATATTGGTAGGCATGAAAATTGGTGTAGATTCTGGAATCTACACCTTGTCTACAAGCTATTTGGTTGGTTAACCCCTCGATCGCTTCTGGGTCTGGTTTGCCTTTAACCAAGCCTCCATGGCTCTTTGGTGTGCTGCCGGGTCACTGCCATGGTTACGGATCCAGTCTTCGATTAGGGGGCGGTTGTAGTAGCACTGCTGCTTAGGTTTGAAGTAGTGAATTCCTTCGTGCCAGTCGTCATCTCTGTACCGCTGTAGAGTCTTCTTTGAAATGCCTAGCAGCGCTCTCACTTCGGAGCCGCGCATCAAATCTCGATTCATTTAAACAGCCTCCGGTGAATAATCAAACTCAAAAACGGCGTCTCCCTCTATGTCTTCGGGCCTTTGGTCTCCGACGTTTCTACCTGAATTGGTTATGGGGCGATCGATCGGCGTTGGTGGCCGATCGATCGGTTTTGAGGACTTACTGCGGGTGCTTTTTGACTGGGTTGGGAGTGTCGTTGGTGCCGTTTCTGGGGTTGGGGGTTGCTCGCGCCGTTGGGAGGGGTAGGCGGTGAAGGTTGCCGATCGGCCTTCTCCTTCCAACTCTCCAAATCCTTCCGCCGCCAAGGTCACGAAGTGTTGACGGATTTCCGCAGTCTTGGGGCGATTTGTGGTGGGGAGGCCCTGGGAAGCTTCACGCGCTGTGATTGCCCCCTTCCGCCGCGATAGCTCCACAATCCGCGCCATTACTGGGGCTTGCTGCTCTTCTGGATCGCACTCAGCGTAGATTGCCTTGATTTGGTCGATCGCAAATTTAGAAATCACCGAGGCCCGGTATACAGTGTCCTCAGTGATTAGCTCAGGGGGTGTAATGCCCAGCACGGCTGATTCAATCAGGTGCAGACCGAGGGCCAGCTTCCCAATTCGCCCCGAGGTTTTTCCTATCACGGCGCGCAATGCCGGATTTGGTTCAGATATTCGGGTCTGTTCTAGACGGTTATAGCACTCCTGAAAGAACTCGAAAGCCTTGCTATCAAGTCGGTATTGGCGAGGCGCATACTCAGAAACCCGGCGATAGTAGTCCGTCAGCATGTCCGAGATGTCATGCCCCCAGAACTCATTGGGCAGAGTCGAGGCCGCGATCGGCTGATTCACAAAAATAAACCGCGCCCATCCGCCATTGGCATCTTCGCAGTTCCCGAGAAACTTCTGAAGAACCCTGGGCTGAATTCCACCCAAAACGCCATAGTTAAGAATCTCGACGTCATTTTTAATGCCATCGACTCTCAGAGAGACCCCGCCGCTGCCATCGTAGAAGCTGAGCAGGTCTTCAGAGTCAGAACCGCGCCCGCCTCGATATTGGTTGGCACTCTTGAAAGACCCGGCCAGTTCGTCAGATAGGGCCAATAGTCCGCGCTTGGGGCACCGATCGGCCTGGGCTAAGATTGATTCCCCTGTGGCATTGGTGAAGAAGTAGAGTTCCCGCGCTGGCTCCGGTTCGTTAAAAAATTCATCGTTCCGCTTGGCTTCAGTCTGGCGTTCCCGCCATGCCTCGATAGCCCGTTGATAGGCGTTTCGGGCCTCTTTATTCAGTGCCTTAAGCGGTCGGGAAACCACGGTTTTGAGCACTGGGGATTTTTTCTGGCTGGACTCAGCAACGATCGCCCCAAAGATGTTGGGCGTCACCTCGAAATCCAAGCCCTTGTGGAGCAGTAAGCTGGTTCTGTTCTGGGCAAGGGTGCCGATCGTGGTCAGCAGACTCAGCATGTAGAGCTCAGGTCGAAGGGACTGGATCTCTGCCTGTTGGGAGAGTGGAGCCGCGATCGCCATAGGCAGAATATCTGATAGCTGAAGTGCTGTTTCCTTGGAATCCAGCAAAAGGGCTACAGCCTCCGAGGTTGCCAGATCGCCTTCTATCTCGCCCTCGACGGATTCCCAGAGCGATGCAAACTCGCGATCGCTTAGTCCTGAGGACTGACGTAGAATAGCCTTCTCTGTCTGAAGTTTTGACCCAGTAAGGCCGCGTTCTAGGAGGTTTGCGATCGATCGGGGCAACTCCTCGACCGAGGTTAGGCCCTCACGAATCGGAATCACCTTGCTCTGTTTGAGCTTTTCAACAAGCAATTTAGCGGCACTGAAAGCATCATGGCCATGGGCCTTAGCCCAGGCTTTTAGTCCGATCTCCGCCTGTGCTGGGGTGTCTGATCCACTCGCAACTCGCGCCGCCCATTGGTCCACTTCGCACTCGATTAGAGTGGCTCCAACGATCGCATCCTTGTCTTTTTCACGCCGTGATTTCCGCCGTACTTGAGGAACGATCGGGAGCACCGCCGCCGCCCATTGGTCCGGTTGAAAACTCAACCCAGACACCGAGGGCTTTTTTAATCTGCTCCTGGGAGCAGCCATTATTGTGGCATTGGTGGCCGCCGCTTGGGTAAATTGATAGGTCGTTGCCTTCGCAGGCAGGGCAGATATATTTACCGCCTTTGCTTAGTTCTAGGCGATCGAGGTAGTCAGATAGTCCGAGTCCGTTGGAGTGTAACGTGTTTGCCATGATACTATGGGTTTGAGTTTTGAATCGATCGCCCTGTCAGCGTGAACTGATGGGGCAAATTTTTTATGGGGCGATCGACTTGATCGCAATTTACGATTGCCCCAAAAAGGTGTCAATTTTGCGCAACGATCTTAAGAAATGTTACGTAAAGCCCTTAGATTTTGTGCCCTGGAAAAGCTTTCCCTTAGACCATATAAAACCCTTCCCATTCCTCAAAAGCCTCTCCTCCTTTTTCCGAATAGCATCGCGCGACTTCATGTAGCTGTTGAATTTTTTAACTCGCTGTTTTTTGGATTTGGAATCAAGTGCTGCACATAAGCAGTAACCCAAAGCCCACATACGCAGCAAACTATACTTGTCAACCTGCTCAAGGTTTTCCTTAAAACTCTCGACAGTAATGCTACCCTGCTCCGATAACTGCTTCATCAAACTATTAACCTGCTCATTCCTATACTTCAGTGCTTTGGCTGCTTTACGAGGAGAAAACTCCAGATAGTCATTGCCTCCCTCAACATAGGGACAAGAGAGGAAAAATCTTCCGCTAGCTTCTTCATAGATAATTGGTAACTACTCAGGTTGAGCAAGAAGGGGAATAGACTGACCCGAGAACAAGGCAACGAGTGCTTCCACAACTGAATGACCCTGTTTACGCAAAGTGGAAAAATAGCCACGAATGCGACAGAAGACC
>JAAUSA010000098.1 GCA_012031975.1 Alkalinema sp. RU_4_3
GGATTGGGGCGATCGGCTCGGTGCTGATCGCGGGCGGCCAACTGGCGGGGGTGGGCAGCGATTTGCGGCGGATTTTGGCGGTAGTCACGGGATTGTTGCTCGTGGTTTTGGGCCTAGGTCAGGTTTGGCCTAGGTTTGCGGGCTGGCGCGATCGAGCCTGGGGCCGGCGGGGCCGCGTTTGGTCAGCGATCGCCTCCATCGGGCCATGGTGTCGCTGTCCTCTCCCTTGGCCTTGGGCCTGCTCTGGGGCCTGATGCCCTGTGGGTTTCTCTACCAGGCCCAGGTGAAGGCGGCGGAGACGGGCGATCCGCTGCGGGGGGCGCTGGTGATGGGGGCCTTTGGGTTGGGGACGATGCCGATGATGTTGGGGGTGGGGGGATTGGCCCAGGGGCTCAGCCGCGATCGCCGCAGTCAGTTGTTTCGGCTGGGCGGCTGGGTGACCCTGGTGATGGGGGTGGTGACGCTGCTGCGGACCAGTGAGATGGTGGACTATACGGGGTATGGGGCGATCCTTCTGTTGGGATTGGCCCTGGTGGCGCGGCCCATTTCCGGGCTCTGGCCGGGTCCGTTGCGCTATCGGCGGGCGCTGGGCGTGGGGGCCTTTTTCCTCGTGCTGGCCCATCTGGCCCATGCGGTGGCCCATAATTTTGATTGGAATTTGGCGGCGGTGACCTTTATGGTGCCGTTCCAGCAGTGGGGATTGGCCCTGGGGATGGGTGCTACGGTCTGTATGTTGCCAGGGGCGGTGACGAGCTTTGATGGGGCGGTGAAATATCTGGGGGGCCATTGGCGCAAACTCCACCTGTTGGCGGTGCCAGCCTGGGTTCTAGCCGCAGGTCATATCCTGTGGTCGGGCTCTAACTATTGGGGGGGATTTCAGATGACTCCGTGGCATTGGGGACGAGTAGTACTTCTGAACCTTGGGGTTCTAGGGATTCTACTGTTACGATCGTCCTTGATGTGGAAACTCATTGGACTGGAGACACGCTATGTTCGGCCTAAGTGCTCAAGTAACAAGCTCTAAGGCCTCGCGTGCCTCAATGTTTGTTTCAATATATGGGTTGGCGAGCTTGATGCTCCTGGGAGTGAATGCCCAGTCCGCCTTGGCCCACAATGTGAAAGTCGATGATCAGGTAGCGGCGACCTTTCACCTGGAGCCAAACCACAATCCTAAGGTGGGTGAGGCCGCCAAGATTTGGTTTGCGCTGGCGAAAAAAGGGGGGGAGGCGATCGCTCTCGCTGATTGCGATTGTGTGCTGACGGTGCGCCAGAAGGAACAGGTGGTGGCGACGCCTGCGCTCTCCTCGACGGATGTGGAGCAGTATCGCGGCATTCCGGGGGCGACGTTTACGTTCCCGGCGGTGGGTTTGTATAGTCTGCGCCTCAGCGGCAAGCCTAAAACAGGTGATGGGTTTAATCCGTTCAATCTCGATTACGAAGTGACGGTCCAGGCGGGCAAGGTGAGTGAACCCGCGCCCCAGGTCCAGGCAGCCAAGGTCAGCGAGACTGCGCCCACGGGCCAAACGGAAAATTCACCGGAGGAATCAAATCGCCCGGTGAATATTGTGCCGATCGTCCTGGGTGTGGGCGCGATCGGCTTGATGGGGGCCTTGGCCCTCTTTCTGGGCGGCAAACGCAACGACTCTTAAACGGCCTTCGCAACGCCGATCGGGCAGGACACATTGGTGCCACCCAAACCGCAGTAGCCACCGGGGTTTTTCGCCAGGTACTGCTGGTGGTACTCTTCGGCGTAGTAGAACTCGGGGGCGTCGATGATTTCCGTGGTGATTGCGCCATACCCAGCCTTCGTCAGTTCTGGCTGATACATATCCCGAGAACTTTCAGCGATCGCCTTTTGCTCCGGGCTATAGGTGTAGATGCCCGATCGATATTGGGTGCCACTGTCATTGCCCTGGCGCATCCCCTGGGTAGGATTGTGGCTTTCCCAGAAGAGCTTGACCAGATCGCCGTAGCTGACAACCTTGGGATCGAACACCACCAAAACCACCTCGTTATGGCCCGTCTGCCCACTGCAAACCTCTTTGTAGGTGGGATTGGGCGTAGGGCCTGCGGCATAGCCGACCGCTGTGCTGTAGACGCCGGGCTGCTGCCAGAATTTACGCTCGGCCCCCCAAAAGCAACCCAGTCCAAACATCGCTGTTTCTAAGCCATCGGGGAAGGGTCCCTTGAGGGGATTGCCATTGATAAAGTGCTTCTCTGGCACAGGCATGGGGGTGCTGCGACCGGGAAGGGCCTCTTGGGCTGAAGGAATTGTGTTTTTCTTGCCGAGTCCAAATAGCATAGTGCGATCGACTTTGGTAAAGTTCTGAGAGAAAGGGGTAGACAGGCTAACTGCGAGCTGTCTTCTATATATAGTAGAACCTCTTACTATGGTTCTGCTAGGTCGAGGTTTCCGCCAATGGTTCTGTTCTGTGTTTGCGATCTATGAACTCACCCCTGACAAGGATTCGCCAGGGCGCGCTGATTTTTGCGTTGACATTATTATTGGCGGTGTTCGGTTATCGGATCAGTGGCTGTCATCTGTTGGATGCCATCTATATGGTGGTGATTACGGTGTTTGGGGTCGGGTACGGGGAAATGTGCCCGGTGCGAACCCCCTGGATGAAGGTGTTTACCATGGGGGTGATTGTGGCGGGGACGTCTTCGGCGGTCTATATCGTCGGGGGCTTCCTGCAAATGGTGACGGAGGGGGAAATTCAGCAGGCATTGGGAGTAAGGCGGATGGCTCAGGGCATTGGTACGCTGCGGGGACATACGATTATCTGTGGGTTTGGGCGGATTGGCCAGATTTTGGCGCGGCGGCTGACGGAGGCGAATATTCCCTTTGTGGTGATCGACAACGATGCAGAGCGAATTGCCATTGCCGAAACCTTTGGCTATTTGGTCAAACTCGGGGATGCCTCCGATGAAGAGGTGCTGCGATCGGTGGGAATTCACCATGCCCAGGTCTTAGCCACGGTGCTGCCGAGGGATGCGATCAATGTGTTTATTACCCTGACGGCGCGGGAGCTGAATGAAAACCTGCGCATCCTCGCGCGGGGGGAACTGCCCTCGACGGAGAAGAAACTGCGGCTAGCGGGGGCCGATCGCGTCATTCTGCCCTCCTCCATTAGTGCCCAGCGCATGGCCGATATGATTACCCATCCGGCGACCCTAGATTTTCTCGATCAAGATGACGGTCGTAGCAGCTTGAATGAATTATTGGCCCAGGTGGATATCCAAGTGGACGAAGTGCGCATTTTGCCCCAATCCTCCCTGGTGGATGTGACAATCGGCGACATCGAAGTGCGCGGCCAGGGCACCTTCATCATCGTGGCTTTGCAAAGGGCCGATGGGACCACCCTTACCCATCCGAAGCAGGATGTCCGGCTCCAACAGGGCGATACCCTAATTGTCATGGGCCATCGCGGCGATCTGCCCAAACTCGTCAGTCGCTATTTGATCTCCTCAAAACGGCGTTGGAAAAACCGGGAACGTTGAGGAAAGTCGCGGTGTTTCGGAGGGGCGATCTCGGGGTTTATGACCGCAAAACGTGAGATTGCTAAATCTGGGATAAAGGCGATCGCCCCTTTTCATAAAGTATCAAATAATCTCCGTGAACTACGTAGATTAAACCATCTGTGCTGTCGATGTTTAAACCAGAAAAACCAGCGATAACACTGGGATGAAGGTCATTAATTAAAGCCTCGACGAACTCTTTGTCAATCCGATGACGGCGGTAAGACACCCCGGTTACAAATATGGAAGAACACAGAAAACACAGTGTTCGATACGCAAACCCAACGATTCCAAATACCACGCTCGGTAAGATTTTCACCATGAATAAGAAGCTTCTCTCTGGTTTGTTTGTTGCTGCCTCCGCTATGGCAGGTGCCTTTTCCCAGGCTGGATCGGCCGCAGCCTTCACCTGGAACAATAGCTGGTCTCAGCCTCAGATTTTCGGTAAGGCGGCAGTCGGCTTTAATGACGCTCCCTTCCAGCAGTTCGTGAACAAAGAAGGTTTGGCAGTGCCTAACAGCGGCCAGAAAAAGGTTAACTCTGATAATCTGCTCCTCAAGTATAGCTACGACGTGAAAGTGTCCTTCATCAACGAAGGCGCAGGCTACCGCAACCAGTTGGGCTACACCGCCACGGGTGGTACGAACAAGTCCGGCATGATCTTTAGCGATATCTCCTGCGCTGGCGTGGGTTGCGTGAGCCCTGGCGCTAACACCTTGAAGCTGGGTGATACCGTTAAGCTTGGGACGATGGCAGCCAACACCCAGTTGGACTTCGGCCTGCGCGCTAATGGCTTCAACCGTGGCACCAATTCCTACGTCTTCGGGACGCCTTCCTCCGAGAACGCCGATGGTCTGCAGCATGTGGTGGCCTACACCTACGGTGGCAAGTACCTGGTGATGGGCTTTGAAGACCTCTATGGGGATGGCAAGAGTGCACAAGGTAAGTTTGGCGAGAAATCCGATCGCGACTTTAACGATGCTGTGTTCGTTGTGGACATCGGCGAAGACAACGTCAACTACCTCAACGGCGGCACCAAGGTTCCGGAACCTGCTTCGGTTGTGACCTTGTTGGGTCTAGGCGCGGCAGGCGTCCTGAAGGCACGTCGTCGCAAGGCTGACTAGGTTTGAGTTGCATCTACTAACCGTGCGATTGGGCCTGTGTTTCTATACAGATGATCGATCGCCTTCTGCAGGTCGGCTAGGACTCCGACTTGGGGAGGTCCGGAATCAAGGGTGAGTGTTTTTGACGAGACTGAAAGTGAGCAATAACTGTGGACGATCGCGGGATAGCTGGACCCATGCTCCAGTGCGATCGTCCTTTTTTTTTTGCAAAGGCGGGGCAGGCAATTCGGTATGATGGTCCTTGCTTCAAACTGGGGCCGCCAAACGTCTCCTCACTCCCGCCATCGAAATACCGTGAACCTATCCTCTATTTTCAAAACCGATCGCCCTGTGATTGGGGTTGTACATCTCCTGCCGCTGCCGACGTCACCCCGCTGGGGCGGCAGTCTGAAGGCGGTGTTCGATCGTGCGCAGCAGGAGGCGGCGGCCCTGGCAGCCGGGGGTGTGGATGGTTTGATTGTTGAAAATTTCTTTGATGCGCCCTTTGCCAAGACCCAGGTGGATCCGGCGATTGTCAGTGCCATGACCCTCGTGGTACAGCGGCTGCAGAACCTGGTGACGCTGCCGATCGGCCTGAATGTCCTGCGCAATGATGGGGCGGGTGCCTGCGATCGCCACCTGCACGGGGGCACAGTTTATCCGGGTGAATGTCTTGACGGGCGTCATGGCCACGGACCAGGGCTTGATCGAAGGGGATGCCCATCGCCTGTTGCGCTATCGGCGGGAATTGGGCAGTGATGTGAAGATTTTTGCGGATGTGCTCGTCAAGCATGCCCGGCCTTTGAGTACGCCGAATCTGACCACGGCGGTCCAGGAGACGATCGATCGGGGCATGGCCGATGCCGTGATCCTCTCGGGCTGGGCCACGGGGAATCCGCCAGCGGTAGAGGATCTAGAACTGGCCAAGGCGGCGGCGGGCGATACGCCTGTGCTGATTGGCAGCGGGGCGGATTGGGACAATGTGGGGCAGTTGATGGGGGCGGCGGATGGGGTGATTGTGTCTAGCTCCTTGAAGCGGCAGGGGCAGATCCAGAACACGATCGATCCCAATCGAGTCGGTCGGTTTGTGGAGGCGATGCGGCGGGCGCTGCCGCCCGTGGAGCAGACAAAATAACAGCACAGAATGGGAGTTGTCTAGGGGCAACTGGGCATAATCATAGACAAGCTTATAACTCTCAGCCCACGTCAGGCCTTGGTTGCATCCGCCATGCAAGAAGATACATTATCCCCTGGGTTGGCTTACTACATTCGTAAGCTGTTCCGTCAAAATGTCGATCGATTACAGTCGATCTCCCAGCCGCAATTGCCTGCGACCTTGAATTCCCTTGATGATATGAGTGCGCTGCTGCATCGGCTCAATCCCAATGGAGCGGATTTGGCGCGTACCCTTCAAGATTTAGAAAAACTCGTGCTGTTGCATCAGGCCCTGGGTAAGGGGGGGCGCAGTAGTAGCCCGGAATTGCAGCATGTGGAAGTGCAGATGTTTCAATGCCTGGGCTATGAGCCGCAGAATACCCAGCGCACGGGGAAATTGCTGCTGGTGGATGATGATATGGTGGGGGTGAGTCCCCTGGTGGCCTATTTAACGAAGCAGGGCTATGAGGTGACCTCGGTGCGCAGTGGGCAGGAGGCGATCGATAGTTTGACCGATCGCTTGCCGGATGTGTTGCTGTTGGATGTGGTGATGCCGGGGATGGATGGGTTTGCGGTCTGTGAGTTTTTTAAGAACCACGAGATGATGCGGGATATTCCGATTATCTTGTTAAGTTCCATTGATGATGCTGCCCGACGGATTAAGGGCTTTAGTCTAGGTGCATCGGATTTTATTGCGAAGCCCTATGACTTGGAAGAGGTGATGCTGCGGATTAACCACCAGTGGCAGATCCGTCAGTTGCAGCAGCGCTTGGAGAAGCAGAATGTGCGGCTCCAGGAAGAAATTCGCGATCGCACCCAGGCGGAGGCTTTGTACCGGGATATGTTCGATCGCGCGGTGGATGGGATTTTCCAGAGTTCTCCCGAGGGGCGCTATTTGCGAGTGAATCAGGCCCTAGCGACGCTCTATGGCTATAAGTCCCCGGAGGATTTGATCGCTTCTGTCTGGGATATTAAGGAGCAGATCTATACCTATCCGGAGCGGCGACTGTTGCTCAATCAGGATTTGGCGCGCTATGGCTATTTGTCGGGGGTCGAGTCGGAGATCTATCGCCGGGATGGATCGCGAATTTGGATCTCGGAGAGCGTGCGAATTGTCAAGGATGCGATCGGCAAAACTTTATATTACGAGGGCAGTGTCCGGCCTCTGTCGGGGATGGATATTTAGGGTTTTTGTAAAGACTGTGGGTGGTGTCGATCGCCCATCCAGATTGGGGCACGTTAATCTGACGGGATGCATCGTTTCGCTGTTTCATCTACCTACGATCGAGCAAATCCATGTCTCTACAGCTATCTCCAGGGATTACCTATTATTTGCGCAAACTCCTGCGTCAAAATCTCGATCGATTTCAATTTAAAGCACCCCATGAAGGGGCGATCGCCGTGGATGCGACCAATGATTTGAGTGATGTTTTGCTGCGCTTTTATACCTTGCCGGAGAAGGTGGCCCAGGTGATGGGGGAATTGGAGCGGTTGACGATCGTCCATCAGGCCTTAAGTGGCAGTGCCGCGACCAATCGCCAGGAATTGCAGAAGACGGAGGAGGCTATTTTTGGCCTCTTGGGTTTTGAGTTGCTGGGGCCGGAGAGTAAAGGGTCGGTGCTGATCGTGGATGATGTGATGGCGAATGTCAATTTGCTGGCGGCGGCGCTGCGTCATCAGGGGTACGCGGCCCTGACAGCGAGTAACGGACTCTCTGCGATTGTGCTGGCCCAGGAATCGGTGCCAGATGTGATTTTGCTGGATATTATGATGCCGGGTATGGATGGGTTTGCGGTCTGTGCCCAGTTGCAAAAATATGCGCCGCTACGGGATGTGCCTGTGATTTTTGTCAGTGCGGTCCATGATGCGGAGAGTAAGGTGAAGGCCTTTCAAATGGGTGGGGCGGACTATGTGACGAAGCCGTTTCAAATTGAGGAGGTATTGATGCGGGTGGCGCACCAGATGAAGTTGCGATTGTTGCAAAAAAGGATTGAGGATCAGAATGTGCGGTACCAGGGCGAGATTAACGAGTATCGTCAGGAGATCGATCGCTACCGGGATCTGTTGGAAAACAAGACGGCGACGGCGGTTTAGAATGGGTGGGCTGTGTTTGAGTTCCATGCATGAACCAAGGCTGTGTCTATACCGATCGGATCGATCGCGCCGCTGTCGGCCTGACGGTGGTTGACTATTATTGCCAGCGCTATCGGCATTCGGGGGTGGAGGAATGGCGATCGCGGATTGAGTCGGGCCTTGTGCAACTTGACGGCGCGCTAACGACGCATGAAACAACGCTAACCCTGGGCCAAACGCTGACCTACTATCGTCCCCCTTGGCAGGAGCCGGAGGTGCCATGCAGGTTTGATCTGCTCTACGAAGATGAGGATCTGCTGGTAGTGGTGAAGCCGTCGGGGTTGCCTGTGATGCCGGGGGCGGGTTTTTTAGAAAATACGCTGTTGGGGCAATTGCGGCAACGCTATGGCGATTTTGACTATAATGCTGCGAAAACAAAGGATGCAATGTCTCCGGCTCCGATTCATCGGCTGGGGCGGGGGACTTCGGGGTTGGTGTTGATTGCTCGGTCGCCGCTGGCTAAGCAGAAGTTGTCGCAGCAGATGCGCGATCGCAAGATGAATAAGCAGTATTTGGCGCTTTGTCAGGGGGTGATGCGGGAGGATGAGTTGGTGATTGAGCAGGCGATCGCGAAGGTGCCGCATCCGGATTTGGGCTATTTGTATGGTCCCCAAGATGGGGGGTTGTATTCGAGGAGTGATGTGAGGGTGGTGGAGCGGCGATCGGATAGTACGTTAGTTGAGGTGACGATTTTGACGGGGCGGGCGCATCAGATTCGGATTCATGTGGCTTGGGCGGGGTTTCCGCTCTATGGGGATCCGTTGTATGGGGTGGGTGGGAAGGCGAAGTTGCGCAATGAGTTGGGGGAGGTGCCTGTGCCGGGGGATTGTGGCTATTGGCTCCATGCCTATCGGTTGGGGTTTGTGCATCCGCGATCGGGGGAGGCGCTGACGTTTGTGGCTCCGGCTCCGGCGATGCTGTCTGTCAACTGAGTTTATGCTTCCATTCCATATCTTGGGTAACATGGAAGTAGTCGGTGGCAAGCATCTCCATAGAAAGAAATTCTTTAGGATGTTTGAATATGCTGATCGATCCGGACAAACCCAATGATGAGTGGGAAATTGAAGTCAAAGCCGCCAATCTTGATGTAGCTTACGGGAAATGTGAACGCCTGCGACCCGAAAACTACCCCGTCGAGTTGCTGAATGTCACTCAAAGGACAAAAACGCCGGACAAAAACGGCAATTTTAAGTTCGTCTGCTGGTTTAGAGGTGAGTCATGACAGTTGCGATCGAACGCGAAATCAGAACCTTAAGTTTTATTCCCAAGAAGGGATATCGGATTTTCTCTGTCAATTTGAAAATGGTGGATGTCGGTGAGTTTTGGCAACTGGCTCGGGCCTTGGGCTTTGAACCGGAACTGGTGCATCTACGCTACCGAGACGAAACGCCTCAGATTCATGCCCTGCTGTGGGAAGGCCCCTTGGGTCAGGTGCCCCCAACCCTGGAGCAGCAGTATGATGAACTATCCGAGCAGATCGATCCCGATGCGATCTACTTTGCCGCCGGACGCAACCAGGCCGAGTATGAGTTGAGTCAGTAGAAGCCTATTCAGGTTGTACCCATGCTTACAACGATTCCCAGTAAAACAGCCCTCACATTTGAGAATTTTCTCGCTCAGTATGGCGATGAGGCTCGGTATGAGCTGATTGATGGAGCGTTGATTGATTTGGAACCCACTGGTCCCCACGAAAAGGTTGCGGCGTTCATCAGTCGTAAACTTAACTTTCAGATTGAATCCCTCGATCTGCCCTTGTTTATTCCCCATCGCTGTTTGATAAAACTCCTGGGCACAGATGTTGCCTTTCGCCCGGATGTGATTGTGCTAGATGAGCGCAACCTATCCCAGGAACCCCTCTGGGCCAAGGAGCCTGTGATTACGCTGAGTCAGTCTATTCCGCTAGTGGTGGAGGTCGTCAGCACCAATTGGCAAAACGACTATGCGCGCAAGGCGGAGGACTACAGTCTCTTGGGGATTCCTGAGTTATGGCTGGTGGATTACCTCGGTCTTGGCGGTCGCGACTACATCGGCTCGCCAAAACAACCCACGCTGTCCCACTATCTGCTCGAACCTGGTACCACCCGCTATCGACGGCAGCTTCTGCGCGGTGGTGATCCGATCGCCTCCCCCACATTCCCCCACCTCCAGCTCACGGTCGATCAAATCTTTCGATCGTCTGGCATTCAGTGAATTCTTCGCTCCCGTTCGATAAATCCTCCGGTACTATGACGTAGGCGAGGAATTTGGATGAGGCCCCTATTATTGGTTTGATGACGATTGTGAGAAGACCTTTACTAATTGCAGTGATGGGATCGGGGCTGATGCTAGGAGCCTTGGTTCACCATCGGGTGTCTGCCCAGGGTGAAGCGCGTGGTTCCGTAACGGGGGCGGGAAACCCTACACCTGCGCCCTCCGTGGTTCCGTTGTCGCCCAAAGCCACGCCCAAAGCTACAGTCACCTTGACACAGCGCGATCGCACCACTCTCCAACGAACCTTCAAGGCCTTGAGCGATCGCCGCGATTTCCCAGACCAAATCCAGCAGGTAGCTGAACAGTTTCTAGCGGTGCCCTACCAGGCAGATATGCTCGATCGCGCCGAGCCGGAAGTGCTGACGCTGTCGCTGCAGAAGTTTGACTGTGTGCTGTTTGTGGAGTCGGTGTTGGCTATAGCGCGGGCGGGGGACGATCGATCGGAGGCGGGGTTTGTGGCCCGAATGCAGGCCCAGCGGTATCGGGGTGGCGTGATCGATGGCTATTGCAGTCGGTTGCACTATTTTTCTGATTGGATTGGCGACAATCAGCAGCGGGGTTTGGTTGAAGATCTAACGCCCAGACTTGGCGGTGTCACGTTCAAACCGCGCTTGGATTTCATGAGTCAGCATTGGCAAAAGTATCCGCGACTTGTGGGAAACAGCAACAACCGCGACTGCGTCGATCGCATGGAAACGACCTTAGCCTCCCAGCCCCGCACCTACCTGCCCACGGCATCTATTGCCCAGCACTACGACCAGTTGCAATCCGGGGACATCGTGGCGATCGCGACGGCTGTGCCGGGACTCGATACCACCCATGTTGGGTTGTTGTACCGCAGCGCCTCTGGGGGTGTGGGGATTATCCATGCGGCTCCGAGATCTGGCGTGAAGGTATCGCGCGATCTGCAAAGCTTTGTCGAACAAGTTGATCAAGCGATCGGGATTATGGTTGCTCGCCCGTCCATAGGTCCGTAGGCTGTTGGCGCGTTTGGGGTTAGAATTTGGCAGATCCGTTCGCACCTGCGCCCGTTGGAATATGTCGATTAAACAAATCGCCTCGTATGTCCTACTAATCTTTGTCCCCATTTCCCTGGCTGCGGAATATTTGCATTGGGGCACCATGACAATCTTTGTCACCTCAGCCCTGGGGATCATTCCCCTGGCGATTTGGCTGAGTACGGCGACCGAAGAAGTGGCGCTGGTGACGGGGCCTTCGATCGGTGGATTACTAAATGCGGTGTTTGGCAATGCGACGGAGTTGATTATTAGTTTGGTGGCGCTGAAGGCGGGCTTGATCGATATTGTCAAGGCCAGTATCACGGGGACGATTATTAGCAACCTGCTGTTGGCCATGGGTTTGTCAATGTTCTTGGGCGGGCTCAAGTACAAGGAGCAGACCTTCAAGCCGATCGTGGCGCGGGTGAATGGCTCTTCGATGACGCTGGCGGTGCTGGCGGTGCTGATGCCTACCCTGGCGTTCTACACAGCTCCGGCGGGGAAGGCGAGCTTTGAATCGGTGGAGAAATTGTCGGTGGTGGTGGCGATCGTCCTGATCGTGGTTTACCTTCTAACGCTGCTGTTTTCGCTCAAGACCCACAGCTATCTCTATGACGTGGGGGTGGCGGAACTAGAGGATGGCCACCATGACGAAGCCCATAGGCCGGATTTGAAAATTTGGGTGCCCGTGCTGGTGGGGGCGACTGCGGCGGTGGCGGTGGAGTCGGAGATTTTTGTCGGGGTGGTGGAGGAGGCGACTAAGGGGCTTGGGCTGACGCCGCTGTTTACGGGGGTGATTTTGCTGCCGCTGGTGGGGGGTGCGGCGGAGTATGTGACGGCGGTGGGGGTGGCGATGAAGAACAACATGGACCTGTCGGTGAATGTGGCCATGGGTTCGAGTTTGCTGGTGGCGCTGCTGATGGCTCCGGTGCTGGTGATCGTGGGGCAGTTGTCGGGGCAGCCGATGGATTTGAATTTCAATCCCTTTGAGGTGGTGGCCGTGACGGTGGCGGTGGTGGTGGCGAATCTAGTGAGCCTTGATGGTCGATCGGATTGGCTAGAGGGTGTGCTGCTGCTGGCCACCTACTCAATTCTAGGGGCGGCCTTTTACTTCCACGCCTAGGCGATCGCACAAAACACCGAATCCGCTGGCCGAGTGGCGATCGTGGCCTCCCAGTTCAATCCCGTCAAAAACACCTCTGCATCAGCCGTCTCCACCACGTCCACGCCCCATTGATTGGGCTGCAGGGCGTCGGGAGAGTTACTGGTCGGAGGTGTTGTTTTTAAACCCCCCAAGGTCAGCACGTTGGCGCTGTGGCCACTGGTGGCTTGACGATAGGCGGCGAGGGTTTTGGCGATCGCTTCCCCCATGCTGGCCGGGGTTTCGCTATCTTCGAATAGAACTTCGACGATCCAGTGGGGACTGTTTTCCAGTTCGCGGCAGGTGGCGTTGAGGCCTGCTTTGAAGATGGTGGTGAACTGCGATCGGCTCAGTTCGGGCAAAACATCCGTTGTGACGTTGAAGTTGTGGGATAGAAGCATCCGTTGCATAGTCGTTTCTCGCTATTTGAGTAATTCTAACTGCTGCCAGCAAAGGTACAGCGCCCGAGGCACATGGAAACAGCCCTTCCATTTGCCGCCCTTCAGATTCAGCAGCACCTCCCCCCGCCGATTCAAATAACCAAACCACTCCCCCTTCTCCGGATCGGCAAAGCGAGACCAGCTATAGTCATGGATCGTCTCAAACCACTCCCAACATTTAGGATTTCCCGTCAAACGATAGCCCATCAGCAAAGCCACCAGCGTCTCCACATGCACCCACCAGAGTTTCTGATCCCATTCCAACTGCTGAGGCGGAGCCCCGAGGCGATCCATGAAATAGTAAATCCCGCCGTACTCCGGGTCCCAGGCATATTCAAGGATATTTAACGTCACATCCACGGCCTGCTGTATGAGGGCCTTGTCACCGAGGCGATCGCCAATATCCATCATGAACCACATCGCTTCAATCCCAT
This sequence comes from Alkalinema sp. RU_4_3, assembly GCA_012031975.1. Lineage (GTDB taxonomy): Bacteria > Cyanobacteriota > Cyanobacteriia > Leptolyngbyales > Leptolyngbyaceae > JAAUSA01. Next base: position 13,174 of record JAAUSA010000098.1, read on the forward strand.
GGCCAGGGTTGAGCAAACGCCCTTCGTAGCAGTCGAGCTTTTTCCCGTCAGGCGTGACATGCTCCAGCATCAGGCCCAAATCGGGATCGAGAAAGTCCGTCATCACTTCTGCGACGGTGCTTTTGAGTATGTTTGTGAGCTGATCGCCCTCCAGTAACCAATCCATCTCTAGGGTGAGGTTTGCGAGGATCATTGGCACAGCTAGGGACTTGAGCGATCGCGTCCCCGGAAACGATTTGTCGTACTGTCCCTTGGGATTGCTTTTGCGCCGTAGCACATTGCCATAGGCTTGTAGTGCTACTACTTTCGCGGTTTCGTCCTGACTTGCTAGGGCGTACTGACTAAAGGCCATGGCGGCAAAACAGTCGGAGAAGATATTGTAGGGCTGAATCAGGGGCTGCCCCGTTTGATTCAGGGAAAAGTACCAGTTGCCCTCCGGATCGCGCCCATGCTCAGAGAGAAACTCCGCTCCGTGCTCAGCCACCTTCAGCCAGCTTTCCCGCTGTTCCAAACGGTTATACAGCATCGAAAACAGCCAGACTTGGCGGTTTTGCAGCCAGATGAATTTGTCGGTGTCGTAGACCTGGCCGCTGCGATCGAGACAGGTGAAATAGCCGCCGTGGGTGCGATCGAGGGAATGATTCTCCCAAAAAGGCAGCACATCATTGAGCAGGGCACGCTGGTATTGTTCAGCGTAGCGCGCAGCGGTTTGGACATTGGCAGGATGCATGGAATCAACCGTGGAAGGGAATCACCAAAAAGGGCAGCAGTACCAAACCCACATAGCGCCAGTCCCAGGGATTTGCTCGCATGGGTGGTTTGGGCGAGAGCAGGGCTTGGATGCGGGTTTCGAGGCGATCTTCAGGATTGAGTTCACTGTGGTTGAACCCCGCTGCGAGTTCTGGCTCCATGGGTGGACTGACCACCTGATACAGGGCCTCGGCCAGCAGCAATGGATCGACCTCTTGGGCCGCCCAGCGATCGGCCCGCAGCTCCCGCAGGCTGAGCAACTCCTGCCACAGCGCCTCGGTCTGGGGCAACCAACAGGTCAGCCGCCGCAGACAGCTAAGCCAGAAAAACCAAAAGGTGTCGTGGAAATGCTGGTGGGCCGCTTCATGGCGCAGCACGGCGTTCAGATGTTCTGAATCGAGGGTTTCGAGCAATGCCTGGGTCAGCACCAGCTTGGGATGCCAGAGGCCGATCTGGGCAATGAAGGGACGATCGCCCTCCACCAAGTAGGCGGGCTGTTCGAGCAGATCGATCATCGGCTGCGTAGCCACCTGCCGCAGGGTGATAAAACTCCGAAGCCCTTGCCACAGAAAGATGCCTAGGGCCGCTGTGAGGAAAGCCAAGGCGATCGCGTAGGGTGGCGTACCGTATTGCCCCTGGGCCATCGGACCATGGTTGCCCATCAGGACCAGGGCCGTTGCCGTACTCAGGAGCAACAGCGGTGGCACTACAAAGGCGCGCATACTTTTCTGCCAGCGACAATCCTGGCAGGGGGTTTGCCAATTGTTGCGGGTGCGGAGGGCAAGGGCACCTGTGAGGCTGGCGATCAGGAGGAGGAGATGGATCATGGCTCTTTCTAGCTTTCGCGCGCTTTGCGGGCTTCCCGAAGACGTTGGGCGATGGCGTCGAGCTTGTCGGCGCTGGTCTGGTCGAGCTGGTCGGCAAAGGCAGCGACAATGTCCGGGTTACCGACGGCTAAAAACTGATTGAGTTGCTCATAGGCAAAGATCGCCTGGGCTTCTAGACGCGATACCTTGCCCCGCCAGACAACGATCGATCGCGGCTATCACACATCAGCCAACCCTTCTGGGTTAGACGCTTGAGCACGGTGGTGACGGAGGTGTAGGCCAATTCGCGATCGGGGTCCTGGAGCAATTTGGCATGGACATCCCGAACGGTGGCTTCTTCAAGATCCCAGACGATTTCTAGGACCTCCCGTTCGAGGGGTCCTAGGGACAATTGTTTTGGGCGATCGATCGGCCAGGTCATGCTTCAACCTCAAGCGGATTACAGGAAAACCAGATAGTTTTCAGCGTAGCTTGAATTTGGGGTGGGCGATCGCCAAGATTTGTGATGTTTTTATGGAACAACAGTGACGACGGTGCCTTCTTTGACTTGGTTGTAGAGTTTGGTGACGTCTTTGTTGTGCATGCGGATGCAGCCGTGGGACACTGCTTGACCGATCAGTTCGGGCTCGTTGGTGCCATGGAATCCTAGCTGGGTTTTGCCGTTGGTCCAGATGCCGATCCAGCGGACGCCCAGGGGATTGTCGGGGCCGGGTTCGATGATGCGACCGCTCTTGAAGCTCTTAAAGATGGGGTTCTCTTCCATGTTGAGCACCTTGAAGGTGCCGAGGGGCGTTTCCCAGCCCGCCTTGCCCACGGCCACACGGTAGCTGCTGACTACTTTTTCGCCTTCGTAGACGTAGACGCGCCGCTCCGATCGCTTCAGTACCAATTTGACAACCTTGCTCTCATCTTCCACCGGGGCCATCTCGGGCAGGTAGGTCCCCGCATCCCCAAGGGTGGGCAGAATGTTGCCGGGGGTGTTGAAGATCGAGGGTTCGGTGGGGCGGGGGGCGGAGGGCTCCTGGGCGCGGGCGCTTTGCCCTGGGCCAACCATGTAGCAGGTGAGGGCGATCGAGGCGACGAGCTTGACCGAGTGGGCGATTAAGGAACGGGGAACCATGGCAGGGAAAGTAGGGGTTTTAGTAGAAGGTCTGTGGGTTTCTTAAATAGAAATTATGCTGAATTTAGCATCAATTTTTAAATCTGCGTTCCGAGATGCTCCGGAGAAATGATATTACACAAAGTCCCCAGGTATCCGTACACCTAGGGACGATTGACCGATTCAGTCCGTCAAATGTTCCAAAGTCCTACCAAGTCTGGGGGATCGGGTCTGGACGGGTGATGGGGGCGGGTTGCTCGATGGGAGCGGGCTGCTCCACGGGAGGTCGGGGGGTCAACGGCGGTACCGTGGGTGTGTTGGGGGTAAACTCAATTTTGGGCACCTCGATGGGCTTGACCGGAAGAATCTTCAGCGCTGTGTCCAGGTTGGTCTTGCTGCAATAGACATCCGTCAGCACCAGACGACGACCGGCCACGTTACCAATGGTGGCGCGCTCCCAGGGGCTGCGGGTGAACATGCGGGTTTCGCCACTGTCACTCTTGACCCAGAGGGTGCTGCCTACGCTGCTGTAGACATGGCCCACGAATTTCCCTTGGTCATAGAGCGCTGGCTGCTCGGCCTGGGCGATTAAAGCCTTTTGGCAGACTTTCTGCGCGGGATTGGTGACCACTACAGCGGCTTGGCTGGGCAGGGCACTGGCGAGGGTCGCTATAGATAGGGCCGCCAAAAATTGGTGTTTCATGAGCTTCTTCACCTAAAGATGAGACGAAAAGGGGCAATTTGAATCAATGCCATCGTTGGTATTCTCTACCTTGTACAGAATTTCTAGGACCGCACCCCATTAAAGCTTACAAAAATTTAAACTTCCAGGTGTTTTGGAGCACATCAGTGTTACGGAGATTGTGGTGCGGCCTGGGGATGTTCTGGAAAATCAGCGCTGGGGCGGGATCTGCAAATACTCAAGCGGCGGCATGGAATACCTGATATAAAGAGCAACAGCAAAGATTTTTAGATTTGGCCTAGGGTTTGAGTAGAATTTCTAGGCATACAGTCGGTGTCAGCCTACGCAAGGAGTTTGGTCGTGGAGTCCCAGGCAATTGAGCAACTAAAGAGTATCGTGGCGCAACTCAAGCAGGCTAGGGAGGCGAAGGAGCTAAAACTCGAAGATATTGCTGCCAAGACCTTTACTCCCCTGCG
>JAAUSA010000343.1 GCA_012031975.1 Alkalinema sp. RU_4_3
CAAACAAATTAATCGTCGAGTCCAAATATCTGGAGCACAGTGGAAACCTGAAAATGTGCCACAAGTCCTTGCCCACAGGGCTGCCTATGTTAGTGGATTATTCTCCCTAAAAGGATGACATGTTCCCTTGCGGATTTGCATCGCACCCAAAGCCAAATGGTGCAGACGGAGAAGATGTCGGCCCTGGGCCAGATGGTGGCGGGGGTGGCCCATGAAATTAATAACCCGATTAATTTTATTGATGCGAATCTGCTCTATGTTGATGACTATACCCAAACCCTATTAAATTTAGTTCAGGCCTATCAAAATCACTATCCCGAGCCCTTGGAAGCATTACAGGCCCAATTAGAAGCAGCAGATGTGCCATTTCTGGCTGAGGATTTGCATAAGATCCTACATTCCATGAAAAATGGCTCCGATCGCATTCGGGACATTGTCCTTTCCCTCCGTAATTTTTCGCGCCTCGATGAAACCGGGGTCAAGTCTATCAATCTTCATGAGGGCATCGACAATGCCTTAATGATTTTACAGCACCGTTTAAAGGGTGGAGAAAATGGCAAGGCCATTAATATTCTCAAGGACTATGCTGACCTACCCTTGGTGGAATGCTATCCAGGGTCTTTGAATCAGGTCTTTATGAACCTGCTAGTCAATGCGATCGATGCGATTGAAGAGAAGGTACGCCAATGGGCTGATCAGTCGGGCTTGATCTGTATTGCAACCGAGGTGATCGATCAACAGGTCAGGATTACGATTTCGGATAATGGCATCGGGATTCCAGAGACGGTGCGATCGCGAATCTTCGATCCCTTCTTTACCACCAAAGCTGTGGGCAAAGGGACAGGCCTGGGCCTCTCAATTAGCTACCAAATTGTCACGGAGCAGCACCATGGCCGGATGACCTGTGATTCGACCTCGGGTGAAGGCTGTAAGTTTGCGATCGAACTGCCGCTACATCACGCCTAGGTCAGGCTTTGGCAGAAGAATCTATTTGTCCGGAAGATAAAGACGCGATCGCAGAAACTTTAGTCTGACTTAATATTTACTGCTCCTTCGATGAAGAGTTGAACCTGACCTGGGCAAAATCTTGCCGCTGGCTGCTGGGCTTCCTAGAATCTGCGTATATACCGCATGTTTCTAAATACACTTAGATAATCTGCGTATATCCTCTCCGTCCACCCAGCAACCATCCCGACCTCGATGAAGAATCTGATCTCTGTCAAGCAAAGTGCGATCGCTACCCTCATTGCCCTTGGTGCGGTCTGTGGTGGATCGGAGGCCGTCCGGGCGGCGAGTCTTTCCTTTTCGACGGATGCGATCGCGGGTACTGGCTTTAATACGCAGAATGCGACATTGCCCTATTTCAATAGTTTGCTGGGGAAGTTAAACCGCGTCACGGTGGAATTGACGGGTAAGTATCAGCTCTTTACGGGTGTCGAAAATGAGGATGAGCAGGCAGGCTATGTCTATGCCAATGCTGCTTTCTATACCTATGGCTATCTTTTCCTCGGCGGCCAGGATTTTAATTTAACTGAATCGAAGACAGCAGACAGTGGTACCCTTGCGGTTAATGCCTTTGATGGATTGACGGACTATGCTGGGGATTCGGGGCGATCGGTCAGTATCAACCATCATCTCAGTACATCTCGCTTCTTTGATACAGGTTCAGCAACGCTGGCAGCATTTATTGGCAATGGGACGTTTAATACCTATCTAACCAGTGGAATGTATGGCTATGGTTGGGCCTATGGTAGTAATTTCACGCTGCGTAGAACGGCAAAGGTGACAGATCTGGCGATCAAGACGACCTATGAATATGCGGCGGTGCCTGAGCCAGTTTTGATGCCGGGTCTGTTGGGGTTGGGGTTGGTGCTTTTGCAGAAGCGTCGGGGGGCTCGATCGGGTGGTCAGAGCTTTAATCTGGGCGATCGTGCTGGCATCTGTCTGAAGATGGGTCGATCGATAGTACGGGTATTCCTATGGGAAGATTTTGGCCTTAATTAATTGACTGCCAATAGGTTTGTCTTGAGGATCGCCCAGGCTTGGGCATCGTCTTCGGCGCTGTCTTCGTCGGCCCAGGACTGGAGAAGGGCGATGACTTCCGGTCGGTCTTTGACCATCGCGCCTTGGTTTTTCTCAAGTTGCTAGGGATTGATGGTGGGTTGAGTTTTTTGTTGGCGGAATTGGCGCAGGGTTGTGAGGAGGTCTGCCCAATGTTCTTGGGGGATGGCTTCAATTTCGTGGATTAGGGTGTTGAGTGTCTCGGTGCTTGATCGCGGTGGCTGTGTTATGGGGGCGATGGCTGGAGTATGGGTCTAGTGTAGCACTGGAGGTTTGCTGTTGGGAGGGGTTGGGGCTACGCCTGTGGGGGGATTTTGGGTGCAGTGTCTAGACAGTAAAGTGAAGCAAGCTACAATGGGGGCATACGTTATTTGGATGGTAAGGCTATGACAACTCAGCAGTTAGAGGAGCGGCTGACTACGCTTGAGCAAGAGATGGTGGTCCTGAGGATGTTGGTCGAGAAGCAGGAAGAAAAGCGATCGCCTAAGCCTTGGTGGGAGAAGATTGCGGGTAGCTTTGCGGATGATCCGTCTTTTGATGAGGCGGAGAGATTGGGTCGGGAATGGAGAGCCACGGCAACGGATGATTGGCAAGATTAGCTATGTACGTTTTAGATACAGATCATCTGAGCTTAATTCAACGCAATGGAGTAATCCTGCCCATCTAAAGGCATTCAGTACCTAAATCGATCGATCGCCCTATTGCTAAGGACTTAACGCAATTCGTCGAACTCTTCTTCGGTGATGCCCATCTGATCGAGGATTTCATAGAAGAGCCAACCACCAATATCAACTTTGCCGTGGACTGGAATGGTGGTGGCGCGTCCGTCAGGATGTTTCCAGCGCACATGGCTACCTTTTTGCCGTGCTTTTTCAAAGCCTAATCGTTGGGCAACTTTGGCGAGTTCACTGGCTTTAGCGGGCATGGGACACCATCAGTTCGACATCTTGGGGCATGATTTGACCGGATTCAGCATACTCTTCAGCGATCATGTCGAACACATTTTGTAGCTCACTTCGAGCTTCTTCGGCGGTGGATCCCAATGCATGGCAGCTTTTAATGGCAGGTACGTAGGCGACGAATGTACCATTATCGTCAGGTCGAACTACGATGGTATAGTCAGCTAGAGATCGCATAATTATGAACCACGGTGAACCATAGTTCAATTCTAGACTGAATTCAAAGATTATGACGTAAAGAGTTTTGATTTGTGCTTAGGTTTATCTAATATATAGACCTAATGAACCGCGATAGTCAGTTCCAACATTTTGTCCTGAGGAGCGATCGCTAGCGACGGTTTGACGATAATATCAAAGAGAATCATCGAGACAAGCACTAATATGAAGATACATCGATCGCCACCCACCCCCGAACCGATCGAACCGTAGTACCATAGAAACAGCAACCTCACTGGATCGATCGCCCAGCCATGGAACAAGCCATCCTAGAACAGCTTCAACAACTCCCAGAGGCCGCCAGCAACAGGCATCACAGTAGCTCAAAACCTACCCCTGTTAAGGTGACCATTTGTACTATTTTTCTTGGATTGAAGCTATCTAGATTTCCGATATAATCGAACCACGGGTCTGACCAGCTAACAACGGAGGCTGTAGTGATTAGTGCAATCTTTGA
>JAAUSA010000099.1 GCA_012031975.1 Alkalinema sp. RU_4_3
GCCAGCACGACGTTGTCCCCGCGTTCGCGGATGATCTCGAGCAGCGTCACAAGGAGCTGCTGGAGCGGAAGGACCTGCAGTTCGCGTTTTCCGTCGATCCGCCGGAACCGGTCGAGAGATCGCCCGGGTGGCTCGACTGGCTGGGAGACTTCCTCAACCTCCTGTCGCCGCTGTTCACCGTGATCTTCTGGGGCGCATTGGCTCTGGTGATCGGCGGCATCCTGCTGGCCCAGCGATGGCCCGCGTTGGTACGGCAACGATAGGGACGTTCCATGCAGGCTCCTCACATGCCGAAGTCCCTTTGGGCCGCGACCGCGCCGCCGGCGCCGGGCGCGTGCTCGCCTAGACGTCGGAGGTGTGCTGCGCGACTTCTACCAGCCCATTCAGTATGGCAATGCCGGCGATCCTGGTTTCGGTTATCTGATCGGCAAGAACTGGTCGGTGGAGGAGAAGATCACCACGGCATTTCTCAAGGGCAACCTCGATCGCACGCTTACGGACAGCATCCAGCTGAAAGGCAACATTGGCGTGCAGCTGGTCGAGACGGATCAGAGCTCGCAGGCATTGACGCAAGTGTCCGGCACCTCTTCTGTCGTGCCATTCACCGACGGCAAGAAATACAGCGATGTGCTGCCCGCAGTGAACCTGGCTTTCCTGTTGCCTGCTGATCAGACCTTGCGCGTTGGCGTTGCACGTGAGTTGGCGCGCGCCCGCATGGATCAGCTCAAGGCTTCCAGCGAATTCGGCGTCGACAGCGGCACCGGCAGCGATCTCAACCACGACGGCCGGGTGAACATCGACGACTTCAACATCCTGCTGCCGCTGGTGCTGTTTGGGGTTGTGTTTGGGTTGAGTATGGATTATGAGGTGTTTTTGCTGACGCGGATTAAGGAGATCTACGATGAGACGGGCGATAATTCGCGCAGTGTGGTGGAGGGGTTGGAATATACGGGATCGATCATTACCAGTGCGGCGGCGCTGATGATTATTGTGACGGGGGCGTTTGCGTTGACGAGTATTATTTTTATGAAGGCTCTGGGATTAGGGATCGCGCTGGCGATCTTGGTGGATGCGACCTTGATTCGGACGATTTTGGTGCCTTCAACGATGCATTTGATGGGCAAGTGGAACTGGTGGATGCCGGGAGTACGTAGGTAGGAGCTGACGAATTCTCCACTGCGCGGTTGTCCCGCCTGGGGTTAAAACCCAAGGCTAATAGATCAAACCTACTGAAGCAGGTTAGGAAATTTTCCTAGGGAAATACTGAGCTTTCTGGAATCGACTTTGCGGCATTGTAGTAGTAGACATCCAGCGGTGCTAGTCGTTTCAGTTGTTTGTCTTCGTTCACTCGTTGTGGAGTTCTTTTCTATGAAAATGCGTAATCTTGTTGGTGGGTTGGTTGGGTTATTTCTAGTTTTGGGTTTGGGCACTGCGGCCAAGGCTGAGGCTCAGCTCGGTTCTAGGGCTTGGATGACCGATGCCTATACAGACAGTGTGTTCTATAAGCTCAATCCCGAACTCAATGGTCGCAAGCTGGGTTCTGGGGAAGTCGCCTATATTCGGGAATGGAACATGATTCGTGCCACTGTCTCTGAGGAGATGGAGTACAAGGATATGTGTGGCGATAAGGGCTGGTTTCTGAAGAGCTTTGATGTTTATAATGCCGGACCTAGGGGTCGCTATGTCGGCACCTCCCTCGATCGCGTCGCCGATGCTGTCTTCTACTATCGCAATCCTGACATGGAAGGTCAAAAAATCAACCCGAGCGATCGCAATGCCGTCCGCCTATGGAACCAAATCCGCGAAACGGTGACGATCACTGATCCCTGTGATTAGATCCCACGTTTGCTTGGCGAAGGGTTATCATTAAGAAATGTTAACTCTCGCCAAAGGAATGTATTATGCCGATCGCACTAATTACCGGAGCTTCTAAGGGTCTTGGGGAGGATTTTGCTAGGCAGTTGGCCGCGAAGGGCTACAACCTAGTGCTGGTGGCCCGGTCCCAGGATAGGCTTCAGGCCTTGGGTGCTGAGCTGATGGCGGCGCATGGGATTAAGGCGGAGGCGATCGCTGTCGATCTGACCCAGCCCCAAGCCTGCCAGCAGGTGTTTGACCAATTGCAGGCGATGGATTGGGCCGTGGACCTGTTGATCAACAATGCAGGCTTCGGCGACTATGGCGAGTTCGGCACCTGTGATGGGCCGTCCCAGACCTCCATGGTTCAGCTCAATGTGCAGGCTCTGGTCGATATGACTCACTTGGTGCTGCCGGGGATGCAGGCTCGCGGTCAGGGTGCGGTGATTAATGTGGCATCGATCGCTGCTTTCCAACCGATGCCCTATATGTCGGTCTATGCGGCCAGTAAGGCTTTTGTGCTGAGTTTTAGTAGTGCGCTCTGGGCGGAGAATAAGGATCGCGGCATCTATGTCCAATGCCTTTGCCCTGGGGCGACGGAGACAAATTTTGCGGCGGTTTCGGGTTTGGATAAGGTGTTTGGTGATTCCAACAGCCAGTTCAAGTTGGCGGAGTCTGGGGATGTGGTGCGGGAGGCTTTGGTGGCGATGGAGAAGAAGCAGGCGATCGTGGTGACGAGTGGATTTAGCAATCGCTTGATCGCGGGGATGGGTAAGCTGTTTCCGAATGAGCTGACGGCGACTATGACGGCGAAGATTTTTGGGCGGGGGCAGAAATAGATTATAGGTCTATCGTACTAACTCTCAAGGGCTGTGATTGACCTACTTTAGCTTTAAGCCTCTTCAAGTTGAAGAATAGCCTCCTTAGTGAAAGATATCAAATCATCTTCTCTTTGGTCTGTACTATTAACTAATTCATATCGGGCTAAAAAATTGATCAAATGGGGTACAGCGCGCGAGTCACCTAACTCGCAAAAATAGTTTATGTAGGTCTCCTTGTCTGATGCCTCGATACTTTCAAGAGCTGAACGGGTTAACTCAAATGCTTCAGATTGCTCGCGATTGATAAGGGATCGAATTATTACCTGGAGCTTATATTCATTTTGTTCATCAACAGCATTTTTCAGTAGGTCTTTAGCAATTTCTGCCAATGAACTATCGCAGGACTTATCTAACTCGATAAGCGATTGAACACAGTCTCTGTCAATTGTCAGAAAATTCTGAACTGATTTCGATTCTTGATCTAAAACGGCAAGAATCTTCCAGATTACTTCTTTGCATTTCATGAGCGTCTTAAAACCTCCATAGTATATAATGCAAACAGCCAGCAATCATACCATTTTACCCACTACTATGATAGAAATGACTTGAGCATTAAACATTTGGAATGGATCATCTGCTTCTAAGCTCTTCGCAGTGATACCATAGTTCATTGCTCCTCCTCCTCCTAGTAAAGGTTCAATTTTAAGTACCACAACGCCTCGTTCACCACTGTTTCTTGTTGGAATACGAGGTGTACGACCTCGGAAAGCTCTTTCTGTAGGTCTATTCGGGCGTTCAATACGGGCAATTTCAGGATCTTCAAGCTTTTCTTGTGTTCCGGGCTCGACTACAATTCGAACGAGGTACTCATACTTCCCTGCGTGCTTTGGGTCTCCCATTAGCTTTTTCGCATACTCAGCATCTGTCGTAATAAAGTTCATTCCCATAGGAACGTTGGGTGTGCGCATCTGAGGTTTGAGAGTCTTGCCCACTCGAACAGCATTGAGTTCTGCTATGCTCATAGTCCTAAAGAACACAGTAAACTCTCCAGTTCTGTCCATAGCAGCCTCGGCTTGAGCGCGCCGTTCTGGATCATCTTTGATAACTTCCGCCGTCTCTTCAAAAGTAGGATTGATCTGACCGCTAATTACTACACCATGTGGTGGTTTCTCTTTAATGGTTAACGATACTAAATTATATTTTTTCTTGACGTGGTCAAGTAAGTCTGGAATACGATTTCGGTCAATCCCAGTCGAAAGATTTGTATGGATTTCCTGTTTGGCAAGACGGATACGCTCTTCTGGGGAACGATCTTCTAATTTGTTGTCTTTCTCCTCTTTCCCTTTCCCAACCCCAAATAACTTTCCAGCCGCCTTCGCTAAACCCATCGCCTTATTAATCAGCCAATCGATCGCCTTATGAATCGGCGCCTGAACTTTCTTGATCACATCTTGAATCTTCTTGCTGATCCCAGTCACCCCGAGCAATGCTGCCAGGAAGCTAATCGCCACAGGCAAAGCCTTAGAAAGGGCAGCCTCAACCGCACTTGCCGCCACCCCGGTCGCCCCATCTGCGATCGCACTGACCGAATCCAGCACCGCATTCACCAGGGAAATAATCTGACTGCCCCGCTCCACAAAGAACATAATCACATCGTAAATCGCCTTACAAGCCTTGATAAATGCTCCCGCCGGATTGAGCAGTCCCAAAATCCAAGTCACGCCCGCCTTAATAATACTATCCTGCACAAACGACTTAATCCCCTCAATCACCGTATCTTTCAGGCTGCTGACCTGCTCTTTAATGTATTCCCAAACCCCCATAATGCCCTTCGTGGCAAGAATCATAAAAATCTCTGCCCCCGTTTCCATCGCCTTAACCACTTTCTCACCCAGAATATTCACCGCCCGAGCGCGGATAAACGTCCAAGTCGCTCCCAAAACTTGCATGATCAAGCTGAGGATGCCCTTGAGATCAAAACTCTCCGGCAACTGAACTCCCGCCTCCGCGATCGCCCCAAACAACCATCCCATCAACCCCTTCTGTAAATGCGAAGCAATATTTCCCACAAAATTCATAAACCCCTGCTTCACCCCCGCCACCAAATTCCCCAGGAAGCCGATCGGGTCTTTAATAATCTTAGAAATCGCACTCGCCGCCTTGGCTAATACTCCCATGAGCATTGCTTTTAGTTCGAGTATAGTTTTGATCACACCACCGATCGCATCAAACGCCGCATCGACCAATCCCCGATTCTGAGCCTTCATCTCTTCAATGCGAGAATCAATCTTTTGCAGGTTGTCGCTGTATTTTTGGGCCAGGGAATCTAGGAGCTGGCTTTGCTTATCATCAACAGTTTGTTCAAGCTGGTCGAACTGGGACTGGATCGTTTTAGCCGCATCCTGGGCCGCTTTGACAAGATTGCCGGGTTGCTTGCTGACATAGTCCTGGACTTCCTTGCGACCCTGGGCGATCGCACCCTTCGCTTCGTTTAATCCCGTTTCCACAATGAGTGAGACGCGATCGATCACTGCATCCATCCTTTGAATATAGAGCGATCGACCCTCGGTGTAGAAAACATTCACTTCGCTGGGTAAACCCAGAAACTTATCTTTGACCCAGCGCCCGGCCCCAATAATGCCATCATAGCGATCGTCTTTGTAGGCCCGCATCCGGCGATCGACGTAATCCTCAAAGGCTTGCTGGGCAGCACTGCTGCCTTGGTCAAAGGCTTGATTCACCTCTGTATCAACGCGGGCGATCCGATCTTCGGCTTGTTTCTTAGTGCGATTGTAAATGGTTTGAATATCATTGGCGATGCGGGCACGATCTTGTTCGTCTTTGCTTTGGGTTTGCTGTTGGGAGCCTTTGACTTGGGTGAGTTTTTGGCCCCTAGAGCCTTGCATCCCTTGGAGATGGGTATTGGCTGTAGTAACGGCTTGGGCCTGGGCCTGGGTGAGGGTGGATTGTTCTGCCTTGCGATATTGCTGGGGGGCGGCGATCGCATCCTTCTGGGCCTGGTTCTTGGCGGCGCTGGCGGATTGGAAGTCGGGTTCGTTGGATTTTTTGAGCTGGTCGTCGGTGACTTCTGCCGATGACATCTGTTGATCCAGCGATTGGCTCCCAGCTTGGAGGGAAACCTCGGCGGCAGCTTTAGGTTTTGGTGCGGCTTGGGCTGCGTTGATATTGCCGATGGGGGCGGTGGTTTCGCCCGGTGGTAGGGGAGTGGCGGTGCGGGCGGGGATGCCGCTACTGCTGGGAGGAGCTTTGACCGTGGTTTCGACCGAACCTTGGGATTGTTTTTTGTCGCTGTCTACCTGTCGGATTAGGTCGCCCTTGAGGCCGCCGACTTTGCCGCTGGATTTGAAGTCGTCGGCTTCCTTGAGATTTTTAGGGGCGATCGCCGCGATCTTGGCTAGCAATGCTGATTTAAACGCACTCCGATTAAACGCTTTGGGTTTCGCCGCATCCATTTGCTCCACTTGTTTGGCCGAGGCTTTACTGGCGACTTCATTGCCAGGGCTTTTGGCAGCAGCCTGGGCCTGTTTGGCCTTTGTGGCAGCGGGGATATGTTGTTTCTGTTGTTTGGCGGCTTTTTGGGTGCGATCGACCACCGCTTTAAATCCGGGATCGCTGGGTCTAATCGCTTTACGGGAAATAGACGGGGTTTGTTGCAATGTATGGGTGAGTTCGTGGGCGAGGAGCCATTTGCCCTGGGGGGTTTGGGGTTCGTAGTGGCCGCTGGCAAAGAAGATGTCGCGGCCTAGGGTGAAGGCTTTGGCTTGCAGTTGGGTGGCGGCACTGTTGGCATGACTGTCGGTATGCACCCGCACGCCGCCCAGGGGATAGCCCATGCGGGGTTCGTAAAACCGCCGCACCTCTGGGGCGAGGGGTTGGCCACTACCGCGCATACCTTGGATTTGTTGTTCTAAGACAGGCGTGACGATCGGCGTTGTCTCTCCCGTAGATTTGGCTTGAATCTTCTCGGTTTGTAATTGTAAAGTAGATGAACCCTCGGGCATTCGCATCACTTTGTCGGCGGTGCGATCGGCCTCCTGTTCGTAAACGTCATTGACGGCTCCCACGGTTAGTTTGGCTTGGATTAGCTCGGTGGTGGCTCGGTTACCTAGTTGGCGTTGGAGACTGAGGAGCGGATGGGTTGGTTTTGGGGTGTTTATATGGGCTGGGGGCTGGGCGATCGCACGGCTGCGATCGCCTTCGGTTTTTTGGATGTGATTTGTTTTGCGATCGCCCATGGTGCTTTCTCCACTAAATATAGTTTTGAAATGGAATACGAGTTATCGAGGGTTAATTGGAATGCGATCGATTGGAATACGATCGATCGGAATGCGATCGATTGGGACAAAGACATTCGGTGTGGCTGCTCTAAATGTAATCCCATCTAACGATAGCCATCCATTGGTACCTTCCCAAGGCAAAACCTGCCCATCACTCGTAATATCTACGCGTCCATGGCCACTCTGCCCAGTAACATTCGATGTAGGCATGAAGGAGCCGACAATAAATAGCTCGCGAAATTCGGGTCTGTATCCCTCTGGTAGCATGAAGATAGCTTTCTGCATTGTGCCAGCTTTAACTAAACCGCGCAGATGAACTATGCCCATGCTGTCTTTAAAGTAGCCGGGAGGGTTATATGTTGTATCATAACGAATCCAATTATTTTGTAGGGTTGGGGTTTGCCAAGCTTCTTGAGTGATGCGTCCAACTAGGGACATATTTCCTTCTTTGGTGACATTCAGTAAGTCTCCCCGTTGTTCCGTCCATAGATGGGATCCCCCATCATCGCAATACCAAAGAAAGCGATCGCCCGCCACAGGATTCGCTGGCCAAGCTGTTAGCGATCGTCGAACGAAAGTTACTTCGCCAGTGGGACCTGTGACTACAATCCGTCCAGCAAACTGTGGGATTTGAAATGGCCCCGCTGTAATATCTTGGGCTGATCGCTGTCGCCCATTTACCGTAAAGTCTCCCGTCACCGTTCCGCCTGCGATCGGTAAAGCGCCAATCTGGGCTGCTGTTGTGCCATGGGGATTATCCGTTCGGGCAGAATGCGTTTCCCCGATCGTAATCCGTTTGGCTGCATTATCCGGTACTAGTGTGATCGCATTGGTCTGGACCAAATCAATATTGCCACCAGGACTACTAACACCATCGATCGTCATCGGACGAATAGTCGGATCGAGTTGATTGAGCGTAATTGTATTGGCTGCTATAGCCGGAGTCAAAACCCGACTGCGAACAGAACGATCGATCCCCCCATCTGTCACATTCCCCGCATTCAGCGTCACCTTCGCTAGCACAATTACCGATCCATCTGTCAGCGGCACATCGGTCTTGGCCTCCCGTTTCGGTCGTTCCGTCGTGCGGACAAACTTATCGGTTGCACCCGTGGGATTGCGATCGCTATTGTCAAACACTTCGTCATAGGCAATGGTAAGATACACCACAGAATTACCCGTAAAACTCGACAGATTATAGTTCGTAGGCGGTGGATCATTCGAGAGAAAGATTTCGCGGCCCTCGCGATCGATCGCCATGCCAGGGGCGATCGAAATCTCGGAGTTGCTGACACGCTGGACTTCTAGACCGTAGGCAATGCCCCAGTTGTAGAGGCGTTGGTTTAGCAAGCGCCGCATCTTGATGTGGTAGGCCTGTTCATCCTGGAAATCCTTTTCTTGCAGGAACTGGGAATTGAAATAGTTGGGGCGTTTGACTTCTGGCATAGGACTTTCTCCTGGGGAATTAAGTATCTGTGGTGGTGCCTAAAATGGTATCGGTGCCGATCGTCGAATGGACGCCGATTTGCATGGTGGGCGATCGCGTCGTCAAGGTGTAATTCGTATGGGCAGGCTTTTCCAAATCAATCAAGACCCGAGCGATTTCGATCTGTCTTGCCAAAGCGGCATCCCCCAAGCGGGGTAGATTAATCACCACCTCAAAAATATGGGGCGGCGATCCACCCAGCACGGTATCCTGGCCCACCCGTGACGAAACGCCCACCTGCAATTCGCCACCCCCCGTTTCCAAGACCTCCGGTCGGCTTTGGGTAAAAATTGTCAGCAGTTTTTGCAGATTTTCCTTGGTGCCTCGGCGCTGGTAGAGCGGAATCACCTGGGCGATAAAATCCCGCTGCTGGGCTAGGGTTAAATCCGCCTGCAAACTCAAAGCCGTCCAGCCCGCCAGCCAAGTGACAAACTCCTCCGGCGTTTCTCTTGGGTCAAAGAGGCGATCGAGGCGATCGATAGTCTGCTCCAACCCACGGGCTGGAAAACTACTGTCGTCAGCCTTACCCAGCAAAACTCCCTCAAAGGCCGCCATCAGCTTCTGCACAAACTGATCTTCGGCATAGATAGCGGGCAAATAATCAACGAGACGCGGTGTAATCTCACTCATACAGGACCTCCTCTCACCTGTTCGCTTAGGGATTGCCGCGTGGGGCGCACCACTTCGATGTCGCTAGGTTGCGATTGGTATTGCACCAGTTCGCTCGCATCAAGCTTCAGGGCCACCAATTCATTGTTGCGGTTGATCTGGCGACGGTAGCCCTCAAGGTCATTGGATGGGACGACTTCCGGCAATCGCTGGTTGCCTTGAAATCGAGGTTTGACAAAATCTACGCCTTCCACGCGATCGAGCAATTCATAGATCTCAGATACATAAATATCCCGCCCAAAGGGCCAGCCTGGAGCATTTTCTGGCGTAGGTGCAAACATTGCTTCTAAGGCAGCGATTGCCCGTTCTTTCACCTTACTTTCTTCCGCGTCTGGCCTCAGGTGCAATTTCACCTGGACTCGGAACTTCGCAAATCTCGGTCCCACCACATGGACTTTTGTTGTGAGGAGACTTCTTGGCCTAAGGATATCAACCACTGCTTGAATTAGCTCTGCCAATGGAGTAGTCGATCGCGGCACAATAATCACGCTCACAGACCCTGGGCGATCCTCCGGTACCCGTGGGTTTTCTGAAACCAAATTACGCCGGGGTAGGCATTTAACCCGTGCGATGCCTTCTACGTTCAAGGCCCAACGTTCAAAATCGGCGCTAGTGACGGCGCGATCGCTCTGGCGGAGTTTCAATATCGCCGATCGAATTTCGTCATTCAGCGTTTGAGAATCGAGGACTTCGTCCCGCTTGACCCCTGTAATTAGATTTAGAAAGGCCTGCTTGTTGGCATCGGTGACGCGATCGAGCCGATAGATCAGAATTTCTGTTAAATAGGCAAACATCTCAATCAGCGTAATCCCAGGGTCTGAAGGATTGTAATTCGTCCAATCCGTGCCATAGGTCGGCAGCAAACCTAGGGCCTCCTGCATGAGGTCGTCGTAGGTGCGATCGTCGAGGTTGGGGAGTTGGAGGGGCATGGGGTTACTCGCTGATGAGACGGATGGTGTGATTGCCAGAGTTGACTAGGAAGCGATCAGTGTTGAGAATGGCTTGGATTGGGTCGGGGGTGGTTCTGTATCGTCGGGGTGACGCGGAGGGAATGGATATGATCGATGTTTGGGATTGATTCTAGGAGGGCGTAGAGGTCCGATCGATGGGGCCTGCGCCCGAAGAACCAGCCCTTGCCGTCAAAGCCCCCCGTCAGGGGATGGAGAAACCGGGAAAGGGTCTCCTGGGCCTGGCGTTCCACAGTGCCTGACAGCGATAGGGAAACCGGGACAATTTCGACGGTAACGCTGACTTCGATATAGAGTGGCCCAACCACAGAAAGATTTAATGTGGGGCTGCAATGGGCTTCCAGGTAGGTTTTCACCCGTTCAATCAGTTCCAGACTGGGGTTGGGGAGACGCTCAATCGTGTTCGGTACAATAATCACGCTGACTTCACCCAATTGTGGCGCATTATTGGGGGCGATCGCCAAGGGATCGCGCTTTAAATTCAACAATGGCACACAGCGGGCACGGGCCACCGCCGGAGAAGCCAACAGTGCCAAGTCCTCAAAGTCCTCCACCGTCACGGCTCGGTTGCCATGGCGGATTACCTTGGGGGCACGGTCCATGAATGCTTCTAGGGATTCGGCATTGGCTCCTCCGGCGGCAGGCTCTAGATTGATCACACGATCGACGTAGGGAATGGTGGTTTTTAACTGGGTGATTTCGCGCGTTGGGCGATTGCCGCGATCGCCGCCGCCCGTTTGGTATTGGGTCATCCGTAGGTTACTGCCGGGGGGTGGCACGCGACCATTGCTGCCGCCGCCGAATTGGAGGTCGCCCGTGAGGTGATTGAGGGTGTAGTGGCGATCGCTGCCCTGGGAGCCGTAAAAATCTGGGACTTCCTGCCAAGGGATCCAGTTGTCGCCCTCTTGGACTTCCAATTGCTGGCCCGTGAGCACAGGAAACTGCGTCGTTTTAAACCGTTGGTCATTCATGCCGTCGCTGACGCCGAGGGGTTCGGATTGGAGGGTGGTGGTTTGGGAGGCGAGCATGGTGTTGGTCAGGAGGCGTTTGATCTTAGGCGTGACTTCGTAGCTGCCGCTTTCCCAGATGCTGCGCAGCCAGTGCAAGTCAGATTTGCCAAACAGATCTTGGCTGGTCCAATCCTCCGGTGGCAGAAGCGTGATTAAACCCGATCGCGTTAACTGTTTTGTTTCATCTTCGACGGTGAGATTGTTCCAGGTTTTGCCATTCCAATATTGCCATTTCAATTGCGGTTGGCGATTCAAAACCTGGCCATCTTCGACGATGGTTTCGACTAGGGCCGTGATGGTTTGGGTCCCGCTTGTGAGGCTTAGGATGGCGCGATCGTGGCCTGTGGCGGTCTGGGGAATGGTGATGGGTATGGTGAACGATCGCGATTGTCCGGCATTGAGCGTCATCTGAGCCGGGGCTGTACCGGGCCAGTTGGTTTGGATTAGGACAATTTGATAGGTTTGAGCCGTGGCGCTGGGGTTGGTAATCCAGAAGGTGTGGGTGATTACGGCATTGGGTTCGCCGTAGCGTTGGCTGTGGCGGGGCGAGAGGGGAATGTCGCGTTCCTGGTATTTAGCGGCGGCGGCCTGGACGAACAGGCTGAGGGGTTGGTTGATAAGAGCGATCGCCTTGGGCCGCTGGAAACCCAGGTGGAGGGCAATACCGTTGGGGGTTGGATCGGTTTCAAAGGGTGAAAAGGGAATGCTGAGGGTTTTGTAGCTGAGATTGTTTTCCGTGATGACTTGGGCGATCGGCTGGTTGGGTACAGTAAGGGAGTAGTTAAAATTAATTGTATTAATTAAAGGTGCCAGGAAAGTTGCGGGTGTAAAGTCAATAATCTGCCGCAACAGCGTATCACGGGCCTCACGCCCATCGGTTATTCGAAGCTGAAACCCCGCTTCAGACCCATAGCCCCCTGCAACAATCCGGACCCGTATCCAGTAATTCTCTACGCCATTCAATGCTAATAACTTAGGTGAACTGGGCAGTAATAATGTGACCGCTCTATCCCCTGCATTAGTGAGCACATCAGGTGCTGGATTTACCGAAACAGCTTGCCAACTTTGGCCATTCCAAAATTCCCAGGCTAGCTGAAGTGCGTTATCTCGGCGGGCAGTGATACCCAGATTAAGGTTAAGCGTAATGGTGGTATTTTGCCAGGCCAAACCCTCTCGACTAGCGAGATAGAGCGTATCGCCGATCTTGGGCCGATCGCCAAAGGGCTGAAAGGGCTTATTCAAATCCACAGGTGATTGGTTAACAAACGCCGCATCAAATCGGATATTCGATCGATTCACATCACCTTCGATCGCGAGTTTTCTAATCGTTGGTAATTGCGTATTCTGAACCATGCCAGCTTTGGGGCTTGTGGCGATCGTAATACCCTCGACCAAACTACACCTCAGCCATCGTTTATTCACATCCTGGACTTTGGTGGGTTTTGCGATCACATCACGGGTGGTAAAGGTGAAAGTAGTGGATTGGGTTAGGGTGGTTGTTTGCAAAACCCTATAGCGATCGCCATCCCAATATTCCCACAGCAAGGTATGCGGTGGAATCGATGCGGCCAAACCCACTTCCAGACGAATGGTTTGCAAACCCGGTAGGGATAGTAGTTCATCCTGGGCCAGGTAGAACCGATGGGCGATGACGCGATCGCCCTGAAACACCGAAACCCAAGCATCTGAGGAATTCATGTCCAAGTCTTCGCTGTAGTCTTGGAAGCGATCGAGTTCTAAATCCCGTACGATCGCACTTTTTAATTCCGTCGCAGTGACGACTAAGGGACGTTCGGTTTCATAGATCACAGGTTCCTCTTCTCCGGCGGTCGGCGGTGCGGCCACTTGGGTTCCGGTCGGCACAATGCCGATGGTGCTGCCCTTGGCGAGGAAAAAGGTTAGGGGGACTCGGGCTGGCTGGGGTGGAAGGCGATCGGCCCCCAACAGATCTAAAAACGCTAAAAAGTTTTTATCCGGGACTTGATTTAACCGTTGAATGATAGTTTCACAGAAATGAATAAATACGCCTGTGACGGCGGCTAGATTACCCTCGGGAGCCTTTGTCGCATCCCAATTGAAGGAATCAGCAAACAACTCCTGAAGCTGGCTCATCAGCTCGGTTTGGGTGCGGCGATCGAGGTTTGGCGTTACCTTTTTCATGACTCTGCGCTTCTTTCTAAGTAGAAGGGATAGACCAGATTAAAGACGTTGTTGGTGGCCCTGACCTCGTAGCGAATGGATACCACGAGGGCTTCTCCGGTTTCGAGGGACTGGGATGTAGTCTCTACCGCCAGCACGTCAATCCTCGGCTCAAACCGCAGGAGCGAGTCCTGCACTTCATGGGTGATCTTCCCCGCCGTCGCCGCACTCTTGGGCTCAAATACTAAATCATAAATCCCACAGCCAAAATCCGGTCGCATCACCCGTTCCCCCTTTTCTGTGCCCAGGATGATCAGCACCGATTGGCGAACGCTTTCTTCGTAGGCGGCGATCGTCAAGCTATGGTTCTCTGGGGTAGAGAGCTGGAGGGGGAAGGAGATGCCTTTGCCGAGGAATGATTTGGTCATGGGGGGAAGGGGGAAGAAAGAAGAGAGAAAAGGGAAGAGAGAAGGTTGAGGGTGGTTAGCCGATCATTACGGTGCTGATGGCGATTACTTTGCCGATGGGTATGTCGGAGGGGTCGTTGCAGGTTTCGGCTATGTCGGCGTTGCGGGCGGCTTGTTTGCCGTTGATTTTGACGGTGGGGCTGCCGATTTGATGGTGCCTTTGTTGGTGGGTGGTTTTTGGAAGACGGTGCCGGGTGGGGTGGGGATGTGCTGGGGGGTATTGTCGGCGGTGCTTCCTACGACGGCGGCGGGTTGGCCCATGATGTTGACGTCGGTGCTGAGGTTGCTGTTGATAATGCCCATAAAGGGATGGGGCATTGGGGTGGGAATGGGGCCACCGGGGGATGGCACCATGACTTGATGGATATCTACGGCGAAGATTTTATCTCCCTTTTTGGCGGCAGGTTGTCCCATAGGTAATTAGTTGAGGTTGATGATTGCGCCTTTACAGTTGAGCTGCCCAGAGGCTTTGATGTCTAGGTTGCTACCGGATTCAATTTTGGTGGCAGCCTTGGATTTGAGTTCTAGGGTTTGAGCATCAAGGGTGATTTTCCCCTTGGGGGCGGAGAGTTCGATGTCGGCTTCGCTGGTGATGGAGATCTTGTTGTTTTTGGTGTCGATCGAGATTTTGTTTTTACTAGATTTGTCGATGATCTCGATCGTTTCTCTGCCGTCTTCATCATTAAATTGAATAATATGGCCGCTGCGGGATTTAATCATCCGCAGATTACTTTTACCATCGTTTTGAACTGGCGGAGTATCTTTACCATTCCAAAGGAAACCGACGACGTAGGGAAATCGGGTGTCACCCTGCTCAAAGGCGATCAGGACTTCATCATCCACTTCGGGCGGGAAGAAGAAACCCCGTTCCTTCCCAGCCATGGGCGTGGCAATTCTGGCCCAGTTGCTTTCGTCGGTGTCACTGAGCCAGGGGTATTTGACCTTGACCCGGCCCATTTTTTCAGGGTCCTCGCTATTGGTGACCAAGCCAATCACGACGCCGTAGATCCGGGAGGTGGTTAGGGTAGTGGGTTCTAGGAGTTCTTGAAATAGACTCATGGGATGGACCTCTTTATATGGCGTTACGTTTGACTCGGAATTCTGTGATATAGCCGCGATCGCTCCTAAACCGATGGGTGACGCCTGTGATGTAGTAATTACCACTGAATTTCTTACTGAGTTCCGTGATTCTTAGCGTGTTGCCTGGAATCAGATCGTTACGGCCAACGCAGGTGCCTTCTCCAGTAATTAGCTCGATCACTCGCCCGTTGAGGTGAGCTATGGCCTGTTGATCGGCTTCGGCTTGGCTAGCAATGGGGTCTGTGGTACTAAGTTTGGCCTCTCCAAAGGCTTTTTCGGCGATCGCCGCACCATTATGATCACCGCCCATATTGGAACGGGCAGCGGTCTTCTTGCTTTTAGCGGTGATGGATTTCTTTTCTTTGATGTCCCAGCCGGAGACGAGGGTCTGACTGATTTGTTGGACCGAGGAGAGGCGGGGATAGAAGGTGACTAGCTCGTCCGAGCCAAACCGCATTTTGATGGTGGGACTGGCATCGTTGCGCATGGGGTGGAACAGGAGTTTTTTATCTTGGACGATGACTTCATAGTTGATGCGTGCGGCGCGTTCCTGTAAAAAGGCAAGATCGGTTTGGTTGGCTTGGAGTAGGTAATCATGGACGATTTTGCTGTCGGTGGTGTCCCCGGATAGACCTGATTCACTGGCAATCTGTGCGGCAATGTCGCTATCTTTGAGTTTTAGGAAGGTGCGTGTTTTTTGGCCGCGTTGGAGTCGATGGCGGCGATCGAACCCCCGCACTGTCAGGCTGCTGGGACCCATCGTACTAAATTCCGGCTCTAGGCTGGTGATTTCGCCGTTGATCACTGGCTCTAGTCTGCTCTCGTAGCCCATTTTGATGGTGACTTCATTGCCAATTTCAAAGGTGCGATCGTCTAACCAGTCTAGGCCCTCGGAGAGACTGGCTCGTCCTGAAAAGGTCATGCTAAACATGCTGGGAATATTGACGTCGAGATCGACCGATACATCCACCAGGTGGGACTGTAGATCCTCCGTGAGGACCTTGCCATTGACGGAGATGTCAACGTTGGCAATTAGAGGGGCAGTGGTGGGTGCAGGCATAGGAACACATCCAGCGAGATTGAAACAACGAGATTAACGGTCTTTGGGAATCGATAGAATCTGCCCCACGTTCAAGCGGCGGGGATCATCAATTTGATTAGTATTGGCAATGACGCGCCATTGCCTAGGATCTTCGTAGAACTTGGCGGCGATGCTGCTGAGGGTTTCGCCGCCGTGGAGGATATGGGTGGTCAGTTCGGGATCGGTCTGGCGGCGATCGAGTTCGGGATCCAGAAACTCTTTAAGGGTTAATGTCAGGTTGGCCCGGACGGGGCTGCCATTGCGGTTGAATTGGGTGAACTTTTGGGTGAGGCTGGTGACCACGCCTGTGAAGGGGAAGTCGGAATTGTTGGGGGATTTGCCCCAGAAGATTCGGCAGACGCGGGGCTGGTCTTCGTCTCGCTGAATTTTGGTCAGGTCCACAATTTTGTTCGTATCTTCCCGGACATCTTCTACGGTAACGAGGCGACCCTGGCGATCGACCTGGCCCGTCACATCGAAAAACAAATCCAGGGAAAGCTGCCGACTGTCGCCGCCGCCAAAGGCAATGATCGGGGCATTGAGCCGATTTTGGGTTTTGCTTTGGCTGCCGCTGCTGCTATTGCTGGGGGTGTCCCATTTGACGGATTTGCTGATGGAGTAGGATTCGGGGTTGAACATGACGAGGATATCGGCCAATGCCTGGTAGCTTTTGCCTTTTTTAGCGAGGGGCGTGATCGTCAGTTTTTCAAGTTTGGTATTCATGGGTTAGAGTCCTCGGCGTTCGCGTTCGACGGCTAGTTGGCGGGCCATAATTCGACTGACATGATCGACGAGGCCTGTGATGTCGGGGGATTGGGCTGAGTCGGAGGATCGATCGGACGGTGCAATGCGTTGTTCTGAGGGAACTGCCTGGGGGCCGTCATTGGGTATGCGCTGGGCGATCGGCTGGGAATGCAGCACGAGGGGACTGCTGTCGATCGATCGTTGGATCAGGTCTTTTTCGTGGTTCTGCTGCCCGTTGGAGGAGGGGTAGGGATTGGGTGAGTTGGGTTGGGCGTACGGTGGTTTGGGGGATGCGTAGG
>JAAUSA010000100.1 GCA_012031975.1 Alkalinema sp. RU_4_3
ATCGTGGGGCGTGGGTTTGGCTGTCGTGGGGTGGAAGGTGGATTGGGACTGTTGGGGAAGGGTTGCTCGCGATCGAGCCATGGGTGGGTTTTGTGCGGAATTGGGGACAGCGATCGTGGTTTTGGGCGCATCAAGCCTTGGGTTGCCTGTGTCTACGTCCCATGCGCTAGTCGGTGGAGTAGTCGGATTGGCGGTGGTGGAGGGGATCGATCGGCTGGATTTTGGGGTGGTGCGATCGATTTTGCTGACCTGGGTTTTGACGATTCCGCTGGCTGGGGGATTGGGTGCGATCGTCTTTTGGGGATTGGGGTGGGTTTTGTGAAGAAGTCCCACCCATCAAGATAAGGACTATGTTTCACTTCAAAACGGAGAGAGAGGGATTCGAACCCTCGGTAAAGTTACCCCTACACAGCATTTCCAGTGCTGCGCCTTCAACCACTCGGCCATCTCTCCAAGCCAGAAACAATAGTAACAGAGATTACGGCATACTGGAAGATGCATTTATAAAACCTTTTCCTCACCCCCCTCCATGACGCAGCACACCGTGCGGATACATAACCGCCAAACCGGAAAAATCCACGAACTCCAGGTGCAGAGCGATCGCTACATCCTCCACAGCGTCGAAAACCAAGGCGTCACCCTTCCCTTCTCCTGCCGCAACGGCGCCTGCACCGCCTGCGCCGTCCGCGTCATCTCCGGCAACCTGATCCAACCCGAAGCCATGGGCCTTTCCCCCCAGCTCCAACGCCAAGGCTATGCCCTGCTTTGCGTCAGCTACGCCCAATCCGACCTCGTCGTCGAAACCCAAGACGAAGACGAAGTCTACGAACTCCAATTTGGCCGCTACTTCGGCAAAGGCAAAGTCAAAAAAGGCCTGCCGATCGACGACGACTAACTTAGCAAAACCCCCATGTCCCACCAATCCCTCCTCGACATCGCCACGATCGCCGCCCAAGCCGGAGGCGCAGAACTCCGCCACTACTGGGGCAATCTTTCAAACATTCAAGAAAAAGGTCGCCCCGGCGACCTCGTGACCGAAGCCGATCGCGCCGCCGAAGCCGCCGTATTGGCCTGTTTAAAACGTCACTGCCCCACCCACTCCATCCTCGCGGAGGAAAGCGGCCAGATGGGCAGCTTTGATGACGAATATGTCTGGGTGGTCGATCCCTTGGATGGGACCACAAACTATGCCCATGGCTACCCGGCCTTCGCAGTTTCGATCGGCCTCGTTATTAAAGGCGAACCTGCCGTGGGGGTGGTCTACAACCCGATCGCCGAGGAACTCTACCGCGCCGCCACGGGCCTCGGGGCTACCTGTAACGATCGCCCCATCAAAGTCTCCAAGATCGAAACCCTGGCCCAAAGTCTACTCGTCACGGGGTTCGCCTACGATCGCCATAGCACCCCCGACAATAACTATGCGGAGTTTTGTCACCTGACCCATTTGACCCAGGGAGTGCGGCGATCGGGCTCCGCCGCCATGGATCTCTCCCAGGTGGCCTGTGGTCGGCTCGATGGCTATTGGGAGCGGGGACTGTCGCCCTGGGATCTGGCGGCGGGGATTGTTTTGGTGCGGGAGGCGGGTGGGACCGTAACCGCCTACGACGGTAGCCCCTTTGATTTCGCTTCTGGGAGAATTTTAGCCACCAACGATCGAATCCATAATGCCCTCGCTCAAGAGTTGTTGCAGGTCAAACCCTTGGGTAGAATAGGCGGATGTGGGGACGCTCCTGTATTAAAGTAGAGCATCATCTTTTCAGATTCTTTCCAACATCACCGCCCATAGGTCGAAACGCATGGTTTTAAAAATCACCCAGGGGCTATTCATGGCCGACTTCAGCGATAGCTATGCCATACTCGGCATACCCTTGGATGCTGACCCGAAGGATGTGCGCAAAAGCTATTTGAAAATTGCCCGTCGGCTCCACCCCGATAGCCGCGATGGCTCCAATCCCGCCGAAAAAATTCTCGCGGAGCAAATCCTCTCAAAACTCGTCAACCCCGCCTGGGAAATTCTCTCCCAGGAAAAAACCCGTACGGAATACAATCTGATTCTCAAGCTTAAGGGCCAGGGCTTAAATCGATCGGCCCAGACCTCCAACTTCGCCCCCGTGGCCCAGCAGTTGATGACGGCTAACAACCCCGACTTCTTCTATCGCAATGCCATACAGGAGCTGGCAGCTAAGCAGTATGACGATCTCAATCAGATTCGCAATGTCACAGGCCAAATCAGCGAACTGAACGCCGCCTATTTGATTCGCAAAAACGAAAGCGGCGAAAATACCATCAGCAGCACCCGCCCCCTCTACACCGTGGGCGCCACCGTCACCCCTCCGCCCCCCCCCGCCCAGTCGGCCAGCCGCTTCGACCCCCGCGCCACCGCCAGCGGCATCAACCGCGAATCCATGGCCGAACCCAACTTCCGCCGAGCTGAGAACTTCTATCGCAAAGGCGACTACACCCAAGCGATCCGCGAACTGCGCGAAGGCATTCAAAACGACCCCAAACACAGCCGTTGCCAAAGCCTCCTCGGCATGGCCTACATGCAAAACAAGCAGGGCACCATGGCCAAGATCCACTTCAACAAGGCCCTCGAACTCGACCCGAATGATGAGCAGGCGACGATCGGGAAGCAGGCCATAGAACGGGCCATGGCCCCAGCACCGGACCCCAAAGCGGGTAAGTCTGGTTTGTTTGGCGGCTTGTTTGGTAAGAAAAAATAGAGGAAATCAGCAGATGGTGTATCAGCCGCCGACTGGGGCGAGGGACCTATTGCCCTTGGATGTGGCCCAGAAAATTTGGATTGAGAAGCGCCTGCAGCAGGTGTTTCATCGCTGGGGCTACCACCAGATTATTACTTCTACCTTAGAGCGGATGGATACGCTGATGGCGGGGGGGGCGATCGAATCCTCGGCCATTTTCCAGCTCCAAGGCGTGGGTGAGGAAGCGCTGGGTCTGCGATCGGAGTTGACGGCTTCGATCGCCCGCACGGTTGCAACCCGAATTCTAGCGGGTACAAATCTTGCGGCCCTGCCAGCGAGGCTGTTCTACAACGCCAATGTGTTTTGCCGGGCCAGTGAAGACAGTCACAGTACGCGCCATGAGTTCTATCAGGCGGGGGTGGAACTGTTGGGGGTCGGTGGAACCTTGGCGGACGCTGAAATTCTCCTGCTGGTGATGGACTGTCTCGCCAGTTTGGGACTGAGTGGTCCGGATATTCCGCGCTGTCAGCTCCTGCTCGGGGAGGCGGGGCTGACGCGATCGCTCCTGTCGGTCTTCCCCGAGGGGCTGCGCGGCCCGGTGCGCGACGCTTTGGCCAAGCTCGATCGCCTGGCCCTTGAAGCCATGCCCCTGACGCCGGACCAACAGCGCCATGCCCTATTGCTCATGGATCTGCGGGGTAAGCCGGGCTGGGTGTTGGAAAAGGTGAAGCAGCTAGACCTAAACGCCCAGCAACAGCAGCAGGTGGCCCAGTTAAAAGCGCTGGTGGATTTGTTGCAAACCACCCAAGATCTGGGGGATTCCCTAGTGCTGGATTTGAGTTTGATTCGGACCTTTGACTACTACACAGGCGTGGTGTTTGAAGTGGTGGTGCAGGGGCAGGTGATGGGCCAGGGGGGGGCGCTATGACAAGCTGCTGGAAATCTATGATCCCCAGGGGCGATCGATCCCCGGTGTGGGCTTTGGCCTGCAATTGGAACGGCTTCAGCAGGTGCTGGCCCTGACCGATCGATTGCCCCGGCAGGTGGCGGTCAGTGACTGGCTTGTGGTGCCGAAGGATGCCCTGGCCCAGGGGGCGGCCCTGCATTATGCTCAAAAACTGCGCCAGGGAGAAGCGCGGGTGGAGTTGAGTTTAGAGCATGGGGTTGATCGCGATGGGATTTTGGCCCAAGCGCTCCAGCGGCGAATTGGCCAGGTGGCCTGGGTCGATCACCAAGGCAAAGTGACGACGGAAACCATCAGCAAGTAGAATTATTTTTTGACGATACAAAGCGAGATTTAGTACTGTGGCGCATTCGATCGTGACGGAGACCTGTCAAGGGGTAGCGGACTGTGTGGAAGCCTGTCCTGTTGCCTGTATCAATCCTGGACCTGGGAAAAATTCCCTAGGCACCGATTGGTACTGGATTGATTCGGCGACCTGCATTGACTGTGGCATTTGCATTCAGGTATGCCCGGTGGAAAATGCGATCTTGCCGGAAGAACGGCCCGATCTCCAACGCACCCCGAATCGCTACTAGCTTATGAACAGCTCCAATCTGGTCCTGGACGTTCAGGAAATCTACGGCGGCTATATCAAGGACCTCGATATTCTCCAGGGAGCCAGCATGAAAGTCCATGCCGGGGAACTAGTGACGATTGTCGGTCCCAATGGTGCGGGCAAGTCTACTCTCGCGAAGGCGATCTTTGGTTTGGTAACGCCCCATACAGGGCAGATTTTGTTCAATGGGCAAAATATTGTGGGGTTGAAGCCCGATCGCATCGTCCAACTCGGCATGGGCTATGTGCCCCAGATTGCCAACGTGTTTCGCTCCCTGACCATTGACGAAAACCTAGATATGGGGGCCTTCATTGGGTTGGAGCAAAACCTCAGAGCCCGTAAAGGCGAAATGTACGATCGCTTTCCCGCCCTAGTGCCGAAGCGCAATCAATCGGCGGGTACCCTGTCCGGGGGCGAGCGCCAGCAGCTTGCCATGGCCAAGGCGCTGATGTTGAACCCCACACTATTGGTCTTAGATGAACCCTCAGCGGCCCTGTCGCCGATCATGGTGACAAATGTGTTCGAGCAGATCCAGCAGATTCGAGCTGAGGGCACGGCAATCATCTTAGTGGAACAAAACGCCCGCCAGGCCTTGAAGATGTCCGATCGCGGCTATGTCCTGGAATCGGGGCGCGATCGCTTTGAGGGCCGGGGTGAGGATCTGCTCAATGATCCGAAGGTGGGGGAACTGTACTTGGGTGTGACCAGTCACTAGAAATATGAACTTCTCCCAAGGTCGATCTGCGGTCCTGGGGAGAATCTGTTAGGTTTGTCGAAGTATGTTTGTTGTTTGTATCCTGAATGCCTCGATCGCCCCTAAACGCCACCTTGAATAAGCCAGATCTCGCACCGCTTTGTTTTTGCGGCGTCAACCACCAAGTCGCCGGTTTCTCCTCAGAACGAAAGATGCGGGTGGTTTCGATCGCGATGCTGTCATTGAGTCTGCTCTTTGCCGCTGAGTGGGGCATGGCGCAGTTGAGTGGGAGTTTGTCCTTGCAGGCGGATGCCGGGCATTTGATGACGGATCTGTCGGCGCTGCTGATTACCTTGGGGGCCAGTTGGATCGCGGGGCGCCATCCCGGCAATCAAAGGCTGGAAACCCTGGCGGCCTTGGTCAATGCCCTGGGTCTACTGGTGATTGCCCTGGTGATTGGTTGGGAAGGCGTGGAGCGCTGGCGATCGCCCCAGGTGGTCATGGGTCTGCCGATGCTGGCGGGGGGACTGCTAGGGCTCGGGGTCAACGGGATGAACCTCTGGCTGTTGGGTCGCAACAGTCAAGGGGATCTGAACCTGCGGGCGGCTTACCTACATACGGCCTCCGATGCCGCCAGTTCCTTGGGGATTTTGCTGGCGAGTTTGAGCATTCACCTGTGGCACCTGCAATGGATGGATGTGACGGTGAGCTGGCTGGTGGCGGGCCTGACGGGGCTGAGTGCCCTGCCCCTGATTCGCGAGAGTCTGCGACAGTTGAGGCAGCCCGCCCCCGCCGAAATACCATTGCATTCTCTATTACAGCCGAGTCTGGAGGCCCAGATTTTTGGGAAGAGATCCGATCGCCTACAATAAACGTTCTGATCTCCATTCACCTGCGGAAGTTCTCGTGTCCCAGCCCTCCCCTGAATCATTTTTAGAACTGGCCCTGCGCTGCGGCGCGGAAGCGGCGGAGGTGTTTCAGTCCGAATCCCTGGCCCGGCCTGTGTCCTTCGAGGCCAACCGTCTCAAGCAGCTCGAAACCTCCCAGGCCGATGGTCTGGCCCTGCGGCTCTGGCGCAATGGCCGTCCGGGACTCGCCGTGGCCTACGGCGCCGTGGAACCCCAGGCCCTGGTCGATCGCGCCCTGGCTTTAAGCGATCTCAATGAGCCAGAAACCATTGAATTAACGGAATCGGCTGCCTCCCAGGACTGTCCTGACCTAGGCCGATCGGTGACCGTAGAGCAGTTGGTGACCTGGGGCAAGGACAGCATTACCCAGGTGCGCGATCGCTACGGCGATGTCCTCTGTGGGGCGGGGTTTGACTGTGAGACAGAAACGACGCGGCTGATTAACTCCAAGGGGTTGGACTGTCGGGTGACGGACACGACCTTGAGTGGCTATTTGGAAGTGGAATGGGTGCGCGGCGATGATTTTCTAAATGTGTCCGATGGGGTGGTCGATCGCCAGACCATTAATCCCCAGGATTTGCTGCAGCCCGTGCTCCAGCGCTTGGATTGGGCCAAGGAAAATGCCGAGATGGACAGGGGGCGTGTTCCGGTGCTCTTGACGGCCAAGGCGGCGGATTTGCTCTGGATGACGGTGCAGTCGGCCTTGAACGGGAAACAGGTGCTTGAGGGGGCTTCGCCTTGGGCGGAACTGGTGAACCAGGCGATCGCCGCTTCCAGCTTTACCCTGAGGCAGGATCCAAAATCTGGCCCGTTTAGCTGTCCCTTCGATGATGAAGGGTCCCCTACGCTAGCGCGTACCTTTATTGAAAAGGGTGTGTTACAGGGCTTTTATAGCGATCGTACTGTGGGCCGCGCCCTAGGCACAGGCACCACAGGCAATGGCTTTCGCTCCCTGGGCAGCTATCCCACGCCGGGATTATTCAATTTAATTGTGACGGCGGGGGAGCAGGACTTGGCCGGATTGATTAATCAGATGGAGGAGGGTCTGGTGTTAGACCAGATTTTAGGCGGCGGGGCCGGGATTTCCGGGGATTTTTCAGTCAATGTGGATCTGGGCTATCGCGTGTCCAAGGGGCAGATTGTCGGACGGGTGAAGGACACGATGGTGTCGGGAAATGTCTATCAGTTGCTAAAACAGATCGTTGCCTTTGGGTCGGACGGGGCCTGGTCGGGATCCTGCTGGACACCTTCTGTGCTTGTGGATGGGCTGTCGGTGACGGGGCGATCGCTCTGAGCAAAACCACAATATGCCTAAAAAGTTCGTGGATAACATCAGAAAAAAAAATTATATCCATTGGCTAAATCACCGCTTTATCTTTGTGGTTCTGGAAGAAAATACCTCTATAATCATTTACAGTTTTGGTATTCAAGCGTGGTGTACTAGCTTTATTGCTAGCCAGCCTAGGACGGTTGTGGTCTTGAACCATTTCTTTGGTGTGAATTAGTGAGTGTAAACATGAAAAATCAATTGTGGACCCTAGGTCTAGTTGCTGCTGCGGCTTCTGTGGTCGCGCCTGCGGCCCAAGCGGCTGATGTTGCTGCGGCATTGGATCAGTCTAAGGCTTACTCCGAAGAGTCCGTGGCCCCCATGGACCAAGTGACTTCTGTCTCTCAACTGTCTGATGTGAAGCCGACTGACTGGGCTTTTCAGGCATTGCAGTCCCTGGTTGAGCGCTATGGTTGTATTGCGGGCTATCCCGATCGCACCTACCGGGGTAACCGGGCACTGACCCGCTACGAATTTGCAGCGGGTTTGAATGCTTGCTTGGATCGTGTCAACGAGTTGATCGCCGCAGGTACCGGTAACCTGGCCAAGAAAGAAGATTTGGCTGCTTGCAAAGTTGCAAGAGCAGTTCGCGGCGGAACTGGCTACTCTCCGGGGCCGTGTGGATGGGTTGACCACTAAGGTTGCCACCCTGGAGAAGCAGCAATTCTCCACCACCACGAAGCTCAAGGGTGATGTGATCTTCTCGATCGCGGGTGTCCAAGGCGATGATACAGCTGGCCCGGCGAACTTGGCCCGCAGCAACACCCCGATCACTGGTGAGAACACGACGTTCAGCCACCGTACACGTCTGAGTTTGGTGACCAGCTTCACAGGTAAGGACCAACTGGTCACCCGCCTCCAGGCTCGCAATATCCCCAACCTCGGTACGGCAGTCACAGGGACTAACAATAGCCGTCTGTCCTATGAAGGGAGTGGTCCTTCCGACGGTTCTGTGTCGGTGGATAAGCTCTACTACCGGACTGCTCTCGGTAAGGCCAGCGTGACGATCGATGCGATTGGTGGTGAGTTCTACAACAACGTGCCTAACGGGAACCCCTTGCTGGCCAGTGATAGCTTGGGTTCCATCTCTCGCTTTGGTCGCTTTAATCCTCTCTATCGCGGGGGTGCAACGGGTGCTGGTATTACGGCTACCCTGCCCCTAAGCGAGATGTTCTCGCTGTCCGCTGGTTACATGGTGGATACAGTGACCAATGCGGCGGGCGTGCCGACTGGTGGTGCGGCTTTCCCCAGTTCTAAGAATGGCCTGTTTGGTGGTTCTAATGCTTTCTTGGCCCAGATTTATGCCAAGCCCATCAAGGATTTGAGCCTAGGTCTCACCTATGTGCGTACCTATGATGCATCAGGTAATGTTGGTGTAACGGGTGCAACGGGTAGTGCCTATGCTAACTCGCCATTCACGGGTGGTGTGGCGACGAGTGCTGACAACATTGGAATTCAAGCAAGCTATAAGTTTGGGCCTGCTGTGCTTTCCGGTTGGACAGGTTGGACCAAGGCCCATGCGCTGAGGACCAATGATCCGACGGGGCTGGTGGGTGCGCTGAAGGGCGACGATGCTAACTTGTTCACCTGGTCGGTCAACCTGGCTTTCCCCGATTTGGGTAAGAAGGGTAACCTGGCTGCTATCATCATTGGTCAGCCGCCTAAGGTCACCAAGAACGACTTCGGTTCGGGTTCTGCCCGCGAAGATAGCCGAGGCACCTTCCACTTTGAAGGTCTCTATCGCTATGCGATTAACGATAAAGTGGCGATCACCCCTGGTTTTGTGATCTTGACGAACCCCGAAGGTCGCTCCAACGACACGATCTACTTGGGTACCGTCCGGACCACCTTCAGCTTCTAAGTTGATGGTTTGCTAGCAGAAGGCCGCCACCCTAGGGTAGTGGCCTTTTGTTTTGGGGATTGTAAACTGCGAATGAGCTTTAAGGACGTTGGGTGCGATCGCCAATTTTGCCCCATTGATCCGCCGTACTTGGTCCATCACGGCGATCACCCGGCCATGGTTGACCTCGGCATCGGCATTAATCACCACGGTGGCTTCCTTGCCCGTCTTCATTAACGTTTGAATTTGGCTATCGAGGTTTTCCAGGGTGACGGCTTGCTTGTTGAGGGCGATTTGTCCGGTTTTGTCGATCGTGATCACCAAGGGGGCCTTGACCTGGGCCTTGGAGGTCTCTGCCCTGGGAAGATTGACGGGCAGACTCTCAGATTTGGTCAAATACAAAGTAGACATGATGAAAAACGTGAGCAAGGCAAACACGACGTCGATCATCGGCACCACATTAATCTGCGGCGGAATATCAGGTTCTTCTGGAAGACGCATAGGTCGGGAAACAAGGTTGGAGGCCCTTTGAGTATAGGCGATCCCCCTGGGATAGAAGGTGATTTTTTAGGGCCGTACCATAGAGTGAAGCGCATCAAAAAGCCCTGGCTCAGGAACTGAGCCAGGGCTTTTTAACTAAAACCTAAACATTAGAGGCTGGTGAAGAAGCCGACCAAACCATGGCCTGTCACAACTTCCATGATCAGCAAGGAAACGAATCCAATCATGGCCAGGCGACCATTCAGTCTCTCAGAATTCACATTGAAGCCAAACTGGGAATCTTCGGACACATACATTTTTGGCTCGACTGCGAACACGTTCAGCTTGCCCGCTTCATCCATCTGCATTCCACTTCTCATGATGTATCTCCTAAAGGTTGTTTGTGAATCTTTAAGTAATGTAACACTAATGATTGAGTTTTGTAAAGAAGTTTATGAGTAGATGCTCGACGCAGGTTTACAGTTGCTTCCCTCTCGGGGTCGTTGAGTATTTCTACTCTGAGGCTTCGGATCGTTCTATGAAGTAATCATTCTCTTCACAGAGAATACAGTGATTATGCGGGAGTCCTCCGGGAAAACCCTTGCTTGGGTGAGAGAGACTTTAAGTTAGCTTGAATTTTTTTTCCGTGGATGTTCCCTTATGAATTGGGGTGAGCGATCGTTACATTAATAGAAGACTAAGTGGTGCATCGCTCTGTGGAGCTTAATTACTCAATTAACTGCTAGGGGCGACCAGTTGTGTGTTTTCTGTCTGTTCGATTTGTCGGGTGTTCTGCTGGTTTTTTATCTGTTGAAGCTACGATTTTTGTTCTAGGTTTCTATTAATTTCCTGTTGATGTTTGATCGGTTTAAATAAATGAAAAGGCGAGGTTTGTCATGCATGCAAACCTCGCTTTTAATTTGGCCTTGTGTTTAGTTGAGAGAAGGAGGAAGCGGGTTTATTGGGTTTCGATCGCCTCAACTTCAATGGATTCAGGCTCTGCCTTGGTCGTTGGGGTTTTGCCAGCTTTGACCTTGCCGCTCCAGTCGCGTAGGACCTGGGCGAGTTCCGTGGCCAGGAGAGTGACGACGATTGCATCGTCGATTTGGCCAATGAAAGGAATAAAGTCAGGGGCAATATCCAAGGGGCTGAGCAGATAAACCAAGGTTCCAGCGATCACCCACCAGCGATATTTGGGGTTGGAAACGAGGTTGCGATACCAGTTGTAGAGGGATTCGAGGGGGAAGGTGCTCATGGTTGTTTTCCTGGGGTTCCGCTGGGTGAGCGGTGCGTTTTGCTTACAAAGTTATCTTCGCAAAAGCACCCCAGAATTTCGTAGGCTTCCGCTGCGGTTAACCCCCAAAATTCCTGTTGAGAAAACCTCACTCACCACCACCTCACCCCAGGGAACCGATCGCGCGGCTCGTGGTTTTGATCCTTAGGCAAACACTTGGGGGGTAAAGGTGCCGTGGAGGCCGAAGGGAACATGGTGTTTCAGATTGAGGCGGGCGAGCTGCGTCAGATCGCGAGCATCCAAAACCACGATCGCCGACTGATCCCTCGCACCGTCATAGATCATCGTCAGCACCCAGCCGTCATCCTCATCGCCCACCACTTCTGTGTAGCAGTTCCCCGCCCCAATCCCCTTCCGAGGAATAAAAGTAGGCTCATTGATATAGCCATTCGGCCCCGCCAGCCAAGTAAGGGTTTCACCCTTGGTCACATCCACCTTAGCAATCCCTTGGAGCGGCGCATTGCCCGCCATAGCCGCCACCCCGGTGTAGGTGTAGCGGTAGGGCCGACCCACTAGGGCTGGATGAACCACGGGGAATTCACAGCAACGATCGAGCAGCAACTGCTTCTCAACGGTGCCCGTGGCCAAGTTGATGCGGAAGCGCCAGAGCTGGCCGGGGAACCCCTTGCTAAAGTCGGTGTCGCGGAAGTCGGTGCCGGGTTCGACCGAAGGGAGATCAGCGTAGGCGATCGAGTCGATCACGACAAACTCCCCTTCTTCAAAGGCGTTGGCATGGTGGAAGACAAAGCCCGACTGCGCTTCGACCGTGATCGGTTTGGCTTTGCCGTCGCGGGGGAACATCAGAATGCGGGTCGGTTCGTTGGGGCGGAAGGCGATGCATTCTCCGGCGCCCTTGAGGCCGAAGAGGAATGGGAGGGGATTAAAACGAACGGGGTTTTGGAAAAACAGGGCGTAGCGGGGGGTGATCGCACAGTCATGAATAAAAGCAAATCCAGGTAGCGGATGGCTCTGTTCCTGAACAACCTTACCGGACAGGTCCAGTTCGTAGAGTTTGAGGGTGAAGGACAGACCGGACTGGATGCCAAAGTTGAACAGACAGGGTGCGCCGCCCGTGGATGCAGCGCTCGGATCGATCCAGGGGTGGGCGGCAAAGGCGCTGCCGGGAGCGATTTGGTTGTCTAGGCGATCGAGGCCTAAGGTTTCGAGGGTAGCGGGATTCAGGGCATGGGGTTCCGCCGCTTCCCAGAGGGCCAGAAGTTTGCCGCCCCAGTAGATCACCTGGGTGTTAGCGATGTTTTTCAACTGGGTGTCGAAGAGGTTGGCGGCCCAGCCGCCGGGTCTAGCCGTGCCAAAGACTCCCCGGTAGAGGATTTTGCCAGCTTTCTGTTCGGCAACATAGCCAGCGGTGCGGATATGGCGGTTTTTAAAGTGGGCTTGGCCGTCTTGAAAGGCGATCGAACAGATCATGCCGTCGCCGTCGAAGGGGTGATGGATATTGGTGCCATTGACATCTAGGGTGCCGGGGCCGTTGCGGAAGAGGGTGCCGGACAGATCGGGCGGGATGCTGCCTTCAATGTCGGTAATCGCGTAGTCAAACTCCTCCTTGAGGCTGCGGTAGCCCTTGGCCCAGAGGCTTTGGTCATAGGTGGCGGGCTGGGTGAGTTGGGCAGTCATGGTTAATTGATTAGGGTTTTGGGTTAAACTTCGCGGCGATCGGCCAGCTCAACACGGGTCATTTCCGTGACTAAATCCGGCAGCATGGGCTGGTGCAGGTGTTTTGAACTGGTGGGATCGAGGTCGAGGCCCAGGGCCGTTTCCAGATCCGTGGCGGGCATCTCGCTGCTGCTGGGCAGCCAGCCGAGCAGCGGCAGGGGCAGCAGGGTACTGAGGTTGGTAATCAGGACCAGAATCCAGAGTTTCTCAAAGTGGGTCTCATTGATGCCCAGCCAGTGGGTGATCAGGGCGCCGAACTCGTAGGAGACCAGACCCGCCACATTGACAATAGACATCAACAGGGCAAACAGCGTCGCTTCGACCCCCGGCGGACAGAGCCGAGCGGCCAGCACCAGCACGGGCATAAAGGCGATCTGGCCCATCACCGTCAGGATCAGACTATCCCCCAGGCTAAACCACTGATCATTAATGCCCAGCGCCCGGTTGGCATGGGTGACCAGCACCAGCATGGACATCCCCAGGACCGAGGAAATCGCCGTGGACCAGCCAAAGATCACCCGGAACGGCACGGTCTTGAGGAACCGCTGGAAGACCCAGATCCCAGCGATCGATGCCAAACTAGTCACCAGCCGAACGCGGCCCAGGAATTCGGGTTTGAAGCCCAGTTCATTGGTCGAGAAATAGAAAAAGGAGGCCTCCGCCGTGGGCATGGCCTGCCAGAGGAAGAGGAATAGGGTCGGTAGCCAGATGCTCCTTTGGCTAATGGCGGCCTTGAGCTGACCGAGCTGGTGGCGCACGGCAGGCCAGTCGGGCTTCTCGGAGATCGGCGTTTCGTGAATCAGCCAGGCAACCCCGGACACAATCAGCGGGAAGCTAGCGGTGATTAGAAAAATACTGTGAACGCTCAGGTGCTCTAGCAGCAGGCCACTGAAGTAGGCCGTGATCAGGCCCCCTACGGCAGAACTTCCCCAACATAACGACTGGAGCGATCCTGCTGTGCCGACCGACTCCCCTCGGGCGCGCTCGACCACAATCGAGTCCACAATCACATCGCTCAGGGCCACCGATAGGGAGCCGAGGGCGATCGCTAGCGTTGCACTCCAGGCCTGCTCCACCACCGTCGCCAGGGCGATCCAAGAGGTAAAGCCCAAAACCCCCGAAAGAATCAGGTAGGGCCGACGGCGATAGCCCAGCACGGGCAACCCATCGGAGATAAAGCCGTAGAGCGGCTTGACCATCCAGGGAATGGAAACCACCCCCATCAGGGCCGACACCTCCGCCGGACCTAAGTGAAGTTCATCCTTGAGGAAAAAACTGACAGCCAGCCGCGCCAGCCCCAGAATTCCCTGGACAAAATAGACTGCCAAAATTGCCAACAGCTCAAGGGATGGCTCTTGACCAAAAAATAGCTTTTCCTTCAGGGCATGTTTGACCCTTGCCAACCCCGATGCCGAAACAACCATGCAGTTCTTTACAAATAGCAATGGTTACATCATAGCCTTTATCCCGAGACCGCTGTTGGAGAAGATGCCCAGATAGGCTAATTGGACGATGCTTGGGCGATCCATAGAGAGCGAGTGGTCAACCGCCCTCGATCGGTAGAAGGATCCGAATGCTTGATAGACCGTTAAACTTTGACATTTTCTGTTACATTCGTTAATATAAGTTTACAAGCTCAATCCGGAGTAACAACCATGCAATCAGCAGATAAAGCAACAGCAGCAGCTACAGGCGATCGCCAGGCTTGGAAGTTTGGATTCACACCCCAAGCTGAATTGTGGAACGGTCGTTTTGCGATGATCGGTTTTGTGGCAGCGTTGGCGACTGAGCTCGCGACCAGCCAAGGCACCTTGCACTTCCTCGGTCTCCTCTAAGAGGAAGACGTCTGCTGGCGGATTTCTTCTGCGGCAGATGAATTCTATTTCGGTCAACCTTAAAGCAAGTTTTGGACGCTGTCTGTTGTGACGGCGTCTTTTTTATGGCCAGGTTGAGGCTGGCTGGCGCCATAAAACATGAAGGGGTCGGTGCCCCTACGAGCACCGACCCCTTCATATTGCACATCATTCAATCAATCCAGTTTCTATCTTACCGGATATATTCCTTCAAAACGCTATTGCGATTTGGATGACGCAACTTGCGCAGCGCCTTGGCTTCGATTTGACGGATGCGCTCACGGGTGACGTTGAAGATCTGGCCGATTTCTTCCAGGGTCTTCATGCGGCCATCATCTAGGCCGTAACGTAGACGCAGCACGTCTTTCTCGCGGGGGCTGAGGGTGGCCAGCACGCCTTCGAGGTCCTCGCGCAGGAGGTTCTTGGCGACCTGGTCCTCGGGGGTTTCGCCGTCGGATTCGATGAAGTCGCCGAGGCGGGAATCCTCTTCCTTACCGATGGGTGTTTCTAGGGAAATCGGCAACTGGGCAGACTTGGCGATGAAGCGGAGCTTCTCGATCGTCATTTCCATGCGCGTCGCGATTTCTTCCTCCGTCGGCTTGCGGCCCATTTCCTGGGAGAGCAGCTTGGTGGTTTTCTTGATGCGCGAGATGGTTTCGTAGAGGTGCACCGGGAGACGGATGGTGCGGGACTGGTCGGCGATCGCACGGGTAATCGCCTGCCGAATCCACCAGGTGGCGTAGGTGGAGAACTTGTAGCCCTTCTCGTGGTCAAATTTCTCTGCCGCGCGGATTAGACCCAAGCTGCCTTCCTGGATCAAATCCTGGAAAGACAGGCCCCGGTTCATGTATTTCTTGGCAATGGACACCACCAGACGCAGGTTGGACTGCACCATTTTGTCCTTGGCACGGCGACCGATATGCAGGCGGCGGCGGAACTGGTGGAGCGGCATCTGAACTTCTTCAGCCCATTCCTTGTCAGAAGGCTCGTGACCCAACTTATCTTCCAACTTGGCACGGGTGCGCTCTAGTTCTAGAAGGTCAGCAATTTTCCGGGCAAGTTCGATCTCTTCATCCGCCCGTAGCAGGCGAATGCGGCCGATTTCTTGCAAATAGAGGCGAATCGAATCCTCGGTGTAGTGCTTCTTTTTCGCCGCTGCGCGTTTTTTCGTAGCAGCGCGACCTTTCGCGGTTTTACCGGGGGCCTCCTCTACGTCATCCGAATCCTCGTCATCATCGAGATCATATAGATCGACTTCCACATCATCCCCGTCGTCGGCGATTGCTAAATCCATTACTTCAAGTACGTCGTTGGGCTGGGTCATGCCGCGTTCCTCATGCTCCTTAACAAAGTAGAGTGACGAAGTCCAAATCATCCGGACAGTTAGCCAATTTAGCGCGCAACAACTCACTTCACGGTGACACCCCCGACACATCAGAATTGCTGTGCGTTGGATAAAGGCATCATGAATTCCAGGGACGATCGCCACTCGATGAAAACGCGCAATTCCCTAACCAATTGAGCCATCCCTAGGGTTGCCCAACTGGATAAAACCTAAACGCCATACTTGCATCGAGCCAAATCTTCCCTCTCCTTCACCAAACCACACCTCAAATTAGGGCAGATACATGAAGTTAGATAGATGTTCTTTAAATTGGCAGCCCGCCATTGCAGGATGCTTTGAATCTCATTCCGATTGTAGCCTTTCTCACAGAAGTTGCACTCTGTTTTCTAAACTCTACTCACGGTTTTTTAGGTTCGATCGTCCACAGCTTAACTTGTCTAGCTCCCAGGGTGCCGAGACTTCCTCCCTTGGGGTGAAGTGGGCAAACTTTATACAGTTGAGCGACGAAATTTTAGGGCGTTGTGTTGGATGTAACCGAATACATCTACCTTAGTCTATTATCCGGAAGATGGGCTGACCTCGATCGCTGAGGATCGATCGGCCATTTCCATGAATCTGCTTAAAACAGGGTCTAACTGGTCGATCTGCTGGTTTTAAGAAAGATAAATGAATGAAGTCCTTGCTTAAGTAGCAGAAAAATCCTAGCTTTTCCTTGGGTGACCTTGCCACAGCTGGTCAACCGTGACAAATTCGTAGCCTTGGGTTTTTAACCGGGGGATAAGGCGATCGATGGTTTCGGCGACGTCCTTGCCGCCGTAATGGCCGTCGTGGAAGACGATTTGGGAGCCGTTTTGGGTTTGGGTGAGGACGCGATCGATGGCGATGTCGATGCCGGGATGGACCCAGTCCTCGGGGACGACGCTCCACATAACGGTGCGGTAGCCCCAGGTTTTGAGCTGTTTTAGGGTACTTGGCGTGGCGACGGCGTAGGGGGGACGGACATCGATTAAGTTATGTTTCGCAATGCCGCAGGCGCCATGGATGAGTTCGCGGGTGCGATCGAGGTCGGCTTTGAGGCGATCGGCCCCGAGGCGGGGAAAGAGGTCGTGGTCATAGCCGTGGAGGCCGATCCAATGGCCCGCTTCGCTGAGGGCTCGGGCGGTCTGGGGCGATCGCTCGACGCAGCGGCCC
>JAAUSA010000344.1 GCA_012031975.1 Alkalinema sp. RU_4_3
AGGTCTTCTGTCGCATTCGTGGCTATTTTTCCACTTTGCGTAAACAGGGTCATTCAGTTGTGGAAGCACTCGTTGCCTTGTTCTCGGGTCAGTCTATTCCCCTTCTTGCTCAACCTGAGTAGTTACCCTGGAAGGTTTTACCCATGACCCCGCCATGTACAACGGAGATGTGATGATTGACGGGATTTATTACCAGGGTGACTATCCGGCTGAAATTGGCTTAGCCTTTGCGCGATTTGTTGCACCCTATCATCCTGATGAATTATCTCTAGAACCAGACAAGCTGAGAGCTTGGTGGGATTAGATCAAATTAAACAAAGTGAAGAAGTAACGCCAATTGAGACAGGCAGCAGCGATCTGCGCTCCATGGGCGTGGTTTGGGATTAGAGGGTGCGGGGGCGGCGACGGGGGATTCTGCGCCCCTGGTAGCGGAGCCAGCGTAGGGTGCGGCGGGTTTTGCGGTAGGTGATGCGGATGAGATCGATGATGCCGTAGGGGATGGGGATGCGCAGGGGGGAGATCAGGGGGCGGTAGATCCAGTAGTAGGCCCGTCGCAGATCGCGCCAGGCCCCGCAGTCTTCGCGTTTGAGGAAATCTGAGACATCCACGACCAAACCATTTTTTCCAGCCATCATGACGTTGCGGCCATGGACATCGTGGGGACGGAGGCCCTGCTGGCGAGCGTATTCTAGAGCTCGATCGATCTCCTGAATCACCGATTTGGGAATGCGCTGGCCATTGTGGAGGCTGTCGTAGAGGGTGGTGCCATGGAGGCGACGAAGTATCAGATAGTTTTCGCCGACGTGGTAGCACTCGGAGTAGGCCGGGTGGCTGCCGAGCCGTTGGTAGACCTCGGCCTCCTCCTGGATGCCAGGACGGCCGGGGGCGTAGACTTTGATGATCCGAT
Source organism: Alkalinema sp. RU_4_3 (assembly GCA_012031975.1). Taxonomy (GTDB): domain Bacteria; phylum Cyanobacteriota; class Cyanobacteriia; order Leptolyngbyales; family Leptolyngbyaceae; genus JAAUSA01. The sequence goes on from JAAUSA010000344.1 coordinate 908, forward strand.
CGGGGTGCTCCGGATGGTAGAGCACAGCGGCATAGTTGCCGCAGCCTAGGAGTTGCCAGGGGGCGGGGATATGGACGGGGATGACCGGGTTGTCGGGGTTGGGGCTGGTGAGGTGAAGAGTCGGGGAGGAGGGTTTGGTCGATCAGCAGGGGTAGGGAGGAATGGGACATGGGTAGATGGGTGTTTCTCTATGGTGTGCTGTGGGTGTGCTGCATGGGGGTTCAAGGGGATTTCGGGTAGTTCTAGCTTAGCGTTTTGAATTGGGTTTGGTGGGTTGGGTCTGGGGCGGGCGCTGCCAGACTTCAATATTTCTTTATGGTAAGAATATCAAGTTTTGGGGTATAAAATAGTTAGACACCGATTTTGTAGCTACGTATATCCCCCTAAATTGTGTTGACCCAAGCTACGCTGATTGCTTTTGGGGGACCTGTCCCCAGTCAGGACTCGTGCCACTACCGCTTCTATATATCCCTATTGGTGCGTGAGATCGCACTTGGAGCGTTAGATAATGGCTTCTTCTCAATTGCTTGCGACTGGTAATGGTCTCAAGGCAGATTACTTCGACAATATTGATTTTACGAACCTCAAGTTAACGCGGACGGATGCTGTTCTGAATTTCAACTGGGGGACCGGGTCTCCTGCGGCTTCTATTGCAGCCGATACCTTCTCCTTGCGCTGGACGGGCCAGGTTTTGACCCAGGCAGCGGGAGAATATACGTTTTACACGACGGCGGATGATGGGATACGGCTGTTCGTCAATGGACAGCAGATTATTAACAATTACGTCGATCAAGCACCCACGACGAAAACCGGGAAAATCACCCTCGGGGCGAATCAGAAGTACGACATTAGGGTCGAATACTATGAGCGGGGCGGCGGGGCTGTGGCCAAGCTGGAATGGTCGGCGGGGGCGATCGCCCGTCAAGTCATCCCGACGGCTAACCTGTTCAGTACGGTGACGCCGCCACCACCGCCGCCAGTGCCTAAAACCTTCAACTACACCGAAGCCCTGCAAAAGTCCCTCTATTTCTATGACGCCCAGAAGTCAGGGGATTTGCCCGATGGGTTTCGGGTGGAATGGCGTGGGGATTCGGCTCTCAAGGATGGTTTGGATGTGGGCAAGGATTTGGCGGGGGGCTGGTATGATGCGGGCGATCGCATTAAGTTCAGTCGGACGATCGCCTACACCGTCTCGATGCTGGCCTGGGGCTATTTGAAGACCCCGGATGTCTATCAGTCCAGCGGTCAGCAGTCGTTTTTGCTCGATAATGTGAAGTGGGCGACGGATTATTTGTTGAAGGCCTTTACCAATAGCAATGCTGGGAGCTATGAGTTCTATACCCAGGTGGGCAGCATGGGGAATGGTCCCCGCGATGATCACCAAAACTGGGTGGCCGCTGAAGTGATTGATCAAGTGACCGATCGCCCCAGCTACAAAATCACCACGGCAGCACCCGATAGTGCGATCGCTGGGATGACTGCTGCTGCCTTTGCTTCGGCCTCGGTGCTGTTCCGTCAGACGGGCAATGCGGCCTATGCGGATCAGCTCTTGGATAAGGCGGAGAAGATGTTTGACTTTGCCGATCGCTATCGCGGGATAAATCAACAGTTGAAACCCGATGGCAAATGGGATGGCACTGATCCGTCGAAAACCTCCACGCCCTACACGGATGTCTCCTTTTATGACGAACTCCTCTGGGGCTCGACTTGGGTTCACCAAGCAAAGGCGGCACAAAACAATGGCTATGGCAACCGCTATCTGACGCGGGCAGAGGAGATCTACAGCGATCCTGGTGCGGGTGCGATTCGAGGTAATTTCATCGATCCCCATAGCTGGCAATGGGTTGATAAAGGCGCGAAGGTAATTCTGGCGGAACTCACGGGTAAAGCTGTGTATAAGACCGAGATTCAGAACTATCTGGATTACTGGACTGTTGGCTATAACAACCGCAGAGTGCGATACACAACAACGAAAAATTCAACGACAGGTGCAATAACTGAGGAACTGGCTTGGCATGACCAATGGGGATCGCTGCGCTATGCGACGACTCAAGGGTTTATTGCCCTAGCCTATGGCGATCAGGTGACGGATGCGGGATTGAAGCAGCGCTATACTGATTTTGCCCGCAGACAAATCAATTACGCCCTTGGCGATAATCCCTATCAGCGCAGCTATGTGGTGGGGTTTGGTGCTAATCCGATGCAGTCTGTTCATCATTCCACGGCCTTTGGTCGTGCTGACGGTTGGGACAGCTTTAACGCCGCGACAAAACCTCGGCATGTCCTCTACGGTGCGCTTTTGGGTGGTCCGGATGTGCAGGGTAACTTTACAGAGGATGTCACCAATTACGTCACTAATGAGGTTGCCCTGGACTACAACGCGGGGTAGTATGGGGGCGATCGCCGCCTTGCTAAACTCTATGGCGGCTCGGTTGTGAACAATTTCGCGGTGCCCGGAACTCGCACGGACCAATACTTCGTCGAAGCGGCGGTGAATGCGAGTGGCAGTAACTTTGTGGAAATTAAGGCGCGGGGTAACTACTCAGGTTGAGCAAGAAGGGGAATAGACTGACCCGAGAACAAGGCAACGAGTGCTTCCACAACTGAATGACCCTGTTTACGCAAAGTGGAAAATAGCCACGAATGCGACAGAAGACCTGGGCACCCTCAGATGAGCGAAACGACCCCGAAATCTTTTGCTTCAATTTCATCATACGAATATCCCGCTCCGCCTGATTATTATCAAACGGAACTTCA
>JAAUSA010000101.1 GCA_012031975.1 Alkalinema sp. RU_4_3
ACCCCACCCACCACCACCCCAATCCCCACCACCGATCGCCCAGGCGACTGACCCAAGCGCCCCAGCACCAATCCCAAAATCCCCCAACCCACAATCCAAGCCACCTCCCCTGCCTCACTCCAACTCCGAATTAACGGACGAGATCGATCGCCGCACTGACCAATTGACTGACCGCATGGGCCTGCACCTCAACGCCATTCACCTGACTGTCCGTTTGATTCCACAATGTCATTGAATTAACTGTATCCTTAATGCTCACCGCCGTCAGCCCGATCAAAACAACTTTGCCCTGAATATCCGATCGCTTCAACTTTCCCTGCTGAACAGATTGGAGCGAAAACACCTGAAATGGATGGGGATGATTGCGTGGATGGAGCATGATTTGATCGCCGCCATCATCAATTCCCTGATAGGCACCGAAGTGAGTTTCTACAAAAGGATAGGAGGTTAGTGGTTCTGATATTGTCGAGGCCAATTGCATCGGGAGTGAAATTCTATCCTGGGAACTCTCATTCACTCCCAATAGGATTCGCCGCAGATTGCCATCGGGGTCTAAGGGCGTATCCACAAAGCCCTGCTGCTCTGGCCCCACGATTGTCTTTGCCATGATTGTTCCAGACCTATCCGGCCTATAGCGATAGGCCATAAATAAATTAGGCAGCGAATTGACCGTCTGCTGCAATTCCCTCTGCCCCGGCGCACCGCAAAGGTGCGAAAAATATCCACGCCGATCGCCGCAGGCTGGTGTGTTGCCACCGCTTGAATGGTTTGGGCGAGGACGCGATCGGAGACCGGATAGCTCCCCAACCGCTCCAAATCACTTTCATCGATTCCAATAATCACAATCCTCGGATCGGCGACCTCCCTGGGCCGCAACCGCATCAACTGGTCAAAGGCCTGCCACTCCAGCCCCTGCAATGCCCCAACCCCACGCAAAACCAAAAGTCCAGCAATCACCGCCAGACTGGGCAAACTTCCTAAAATAATGGGTCTCAGCTTATACACGGCATCTCAAGTTAATCCAACAATCCCTTTTCCCTGGCCTGGCGTTCCGTTTGAATGCGGATATTTTTACCTTCCTCAGGATACACGCTCAGCGCATCTTGGATTCTTGTCCAATATTTTCGCACCGTACTCTCCGCCAGATTCATCCGCTGGGCGATCGCCTTATCCTGCAACCCCTCCTCAAAGGCTAATTGCAGTAGATCCAACCACTCCGGCTTCACCTCCAACCCATGGCGAATTTCGGGGGGCGTGCTGAAGATCCCCTGGAGAGACCAACTAATCTTCGTCAGTAAATCCTGGGTCGGCTGACTCTTATCCACCACGGTAAAGCCTGCTTCGTAGCGATCGATCAACCCCTTAATCCGAATCAGGGACTTCACATGGGAACTCTGCACCACCAAGGGAAGCGGCGGGGTACGCTGCATCAGGAATTCCAGTAGTTCAAGGCCTCGATCGACGTGGGCCGGGCCATTCTCTGATTCAGGCAAGGATAAATCTACTACCATCACATCCGGGGTGGTTTCGGCCAGGAGGGCTTTGGCCTGATTGACAGTCTGCACCTTGAGGATTTCAGCCTGGGGGTATTGCTTTTCGAGGGCATTCCCCATGCCGTCTAAAATCAACTGGTGATCATCAACAATACAAATTTTCATAGGCTCCAAGGAATCTGTACTCTAATTTTACAGGCCCAACCGGACGGTTGAGCCTGCTGTGTTGGATCTAGGCGTAGCCAGCGGCGATCGCCAGTGCTCTTCTCACCCCGGCATCGGCGTTGACAAGACCGCTGCCTGTCTGGGAATCATAGCCCGGTGTGTTCAAGTCATAGGCCGTATCCTGCATGATGTAGGAGACCTCCCTAGCGGTCAAATTGGGATTGGCACTCCAGATTAGCGAGGCCACCCCTGTGACATTGGGTGCAGCGGCGGAGGTGCCACCAAATTGGGGATCGGTGGTGAATCGCAGGTCCCTACCGGACTGAATAGCGGTGGCAGCTAGGACCTCGGTTGGACCCATCAGGGTTAGGCCGTCGCCATAGTTAGACCCGCCCAGGGCGCCATAGTTAAACCGGGTGCCGGGTTGGGTGGTGTTGCCAAAGATATCTTGACGGCCTAGGACGCCACCGACGGCCACGACGTTATCAAATTGTCTGGCTAAGCCCGCTGGGTTGTCGAGTTGATTGACATTCGAGTTCCCTGAAGAAATCACGAATAGGACCTGATCTTGATATTGGGCGGCGAGGGCGGCGAGTTGTGGATTGTAGAGGCCGCCTCCGATGCTGAGGTTGATGATCAGGCGCTGGTTGTTGGCGAGGGCGCTGTCGATTAGCTGTCTGGCGGCTTCAGCGGTGGTGAAGTCCCCTGTGTTGCCATCGAGGATATCTACGGCGGTGACACTGGATGTCCAGTTGATGCCAGCGGTGCCGAGGTTGTTGTTGGCAACGCTGGAAATGACGCTTTGGACTAAGGTGCCATGGGAGTCGAATTGTGGTCCATAACCATCATCTCGAATGGTGCGGAAGTAATCATCGATCACATCATTGCCTGTGAGTACGAAGGTGTTTTGAAGGTTGAGGTCGGGGTGAATCTGGCCAGCATTGTTGACGCCCAGGCCCGTATCGCCAATGCCGATTGTCACCCTCGTCGATCCTTGGGTAAAGCGCCAGGCATTTTGGACACCCATCATGTGGAGATTCCACTGCTGGCTAAAGAGTGGGTCATTGGGGGTGACGGCTAAGGTAAAGGTAGAATTGGAGAACTGGATGCGATCGATCCCTTCAAACAAGATCTGTTGACCGTTACTCAAGGTCAATGAATCAAATAATCTGGTCCCATTCCCCAGGTCTAGGGCGACACCCGTTCCGCCATTCAACCCGAGGATATTCACCTCTCGGAAACTATTGGAGGCGACATTTGAAAGATCGAGAATGTCATACTGTCCCCGTCCGAAGTCAACGTTGCCATTGCCGGAAATAATCGTTTGGTTAACACCGGGGGTGACGGTGAAGCGATCGGCACCTAGGGTCCCAGAGGCAATGCGATAGGTGCTGTTGGGCGTGCTTCTGAAGTCGAGGGTGTAATTGGTGTTGTTTTCACCCAGGAAGGAGCGAACGCGGATGAAGTAATTGCCTGCGGCGAGGTTCTGGAGGGAGATTTGTTCGGCTTGGCTGCCTGTTCTGAGGGAAAGATCGATGGCTTCGCCGATGTCGTAGAGGCCGTTATTGTTGGCGTCGCGGATCAAGTAGAGATCGGCGTCGCTGGTCAGGTTGCGGAGGTTGATCTCCACATTGCTATTGCTGTTGAGGAAGAAACGATAGAAGTCTTCGCTGTCACTGGTGCTAACGTATTCGCGAACCGTGGTGGTGACGCCGGGGATATTATCTAGGATGCGTGCTGTCCGGGGAGTATCGCCTGCGGAGTCGGCGCTGATCGAGAGACTGTAGGCGGATTGGCCCCTATATTGGCTGACTTCGACGAAGTAGGTGCCCGATCGCAGATTATTCAAGGAGATTCTTTCAGGACTGTTGCCGGAGAGGATCGATCGTCCAAGGGTTTCACCTGTGTCAATCAGACCATTGTTGTTGGCATCTTGAATCAGATACAGGTCGGCGTCGCTGCTGAGGCCTGTGAGATCGATTTGCAGGTTGCTGTCGTTGGTAATGCGGAAGCGATAGAGGTCGGAGGGGTCGCCGTTGATGCCGATGCCGATGGTGCCGGGGATGGTTTTGTTGCCGTTGATGATGCCGAGTTCGGAGGCGGTGGCGATTGTGGAGCCTGTGTCGGTACCAGCGGCGCTAATGTCAAGGCGATAATTGGTGCTACCGCTATAGGCCGAAACTTCTAGGAAATAGTTGCCGATCGCTAGGGATGAAAGTTCTATTGTATCATTGCGGGTTCCGGCGAATTCGGAGACGCGCAGTACTTCGTTGGCTTCGATCTGGCCGTTATTGTTGGCGTCTTGGATCAGGCGGAGGTCGGCGTCGGCGGCGAGGGCGCTTAGGGTAATTTGGGTGCGACTGCCGCTGGTGAGGCTGAAGGCATAGATGTCGGAGCGATCGCCTGTGAAGCTGACGGAATCGGTGATTGTGATGCGACCCGTGGTGTTGATGACTCCGAGGTTGCGGGCGGTGGTCAGGGTGCTGCCGGGGTCGATGGCTAGGCTGGCGCTGGGTTGGTTGGTATTTAGGGCGATCTCGAAGGGGGTTTCGAGATTGAGGGCTGTGGAAGTTTCTAGGGGATTCTGGGTCGTGGTGTTTGGGAACATCTAGAGTACCTGTAAGTATGAGCGGTTTGTGCTTCTATAGATTAGCGATTGTCTATATATCAGTCAGTCTCGGTTTCCATTCTTATGCAGGTAGAAAACTATCCGATCGCTTACGGGGGCTTGACAAGGCTTGGCGAGGGCGATCGGGCAGTGGTCGATGGCTGGCTGCTGGTTACTATAGGGCAACCCCTTGGCGCATCCCTATCCCTGGGAATGTTTCTTAATGGGAACATCATGCGTAGCCCGAACCGATGGCTATTGCCCGTCGGACGGCGACATCAGCATTGACGAACCCATTGCCGTAGTAAATATCGTAACCAGGACGGCCTAGGTCCGTGGCGGTTTGGCAGAGGATTTGGTTGACTTGGGCGGCGGATAGATTGGGGTTGGCGCTCCAGACGAGGGAGGCGACGCCTGTGATATTGGGGGCGGCGGCGGAGGTGCCGTTGAAGTCATCCATATAGTCATAGTAGGTGGTGGTAGTATAGCGGGTGGCTTCGCGGGCGATCACCTCGGAGGGAGCCATGATGGTCAAGCCTGGACCATATTGCGATCCCCACCAGCCAGCATATTCAATGCGGGTGCCTGGTGTTCTGGTGCGGCCATAGTAATCCTGTTTTCCCCAGGAGGCTCCGACGGCCATGACATTATTGAATCGCTGGGAAAGATTGGCTGGATAGCCTAATCCAATGCGGCCCTGATCTCCGTCATTCCCGGCGGAAATTACAAATAGCACATTGGGATTGGCGATCACGGCGGCTTCAAACTCAGGATTGAGGCCATTTTGATTGAAACCATCGTAGCCGAGGCTCATGTTAATCACGAGACGCTTCCCCTTACTAGCGGCAAATTCGGCCATGGTTGTCGTAGCACGCGATAGGGAGAAATCCCCTACATTGCCGCCGAGAACATCTACAGCGTAGACCTCCGATCCCCAATTGATGCCGCTCATGCCGGAGCCATTATTGGTGTTGGCGGCGATGATGCTTTGGACCGCTGTGCCATGGGAGAGATAATCGGGTCCCGATCGATCGCGAAAATCATCGGCTAGGTTATTGTCTAGGTTGTAGGTGGTTGATCTCAAGTCAAAGGGGGTTCGACCTTCGGGGGTCAGTGCCAAGCCTGTATCTTGGATGCCGATCAAAACGTCATTCGATCCGGTGGTAAACCGCCAAGCATTGTGAACGCCCATCATGCCGAGGTTCCACTGTTGGTTAAATAAGGGATCATTGGGGGTGACGGCAAGATTGATGGTGCGATCGCTAAACTGTACTTCGTCAATCCCTTCAAATAAAATATAGCGACCATCGTTGAGCGTAATGGAGTCGAACAGGCGCATGCCATTGCCGGGGTTATAAAAACTGCCGCCGCCGGGGCTGGTGGCGAAATTGATGGTGACGTTGGTAGATGCTAGGTTGGAGAGGTCTAGGCGATCGCGCGCTCCCTCGCCAAAGTCGATGTTGCCGTTGCCGGAGATGACGGTGCGGCGGTAGGTGCCGATGAGGTCGAAATTGTCGGCGCCGAAGGTTCCAGTGAGGGTGCGGGTGCCTGTGTAGGGGGCGGTGGCGCTGCTGAAGATTAGGTTGTAGTCGGCGCTGGCTTCGGCATAGGCCCGTACGTAGTAGCTGCCTGGGGCGAGCTGTTGATTAATGGTGTTGGCATTGCAGATTAGGTTGCCGTTGGCGCCATAGAGGGAGAGGTTTAGGTCGGGGCTGAAATTGCTGAAGTGGAAGTCAACGTTGCCTGTTTCGATGAGTTCGAAGCGGTAGTAGTCTGAGGGGTCGGATTGGGCGATCGATCCAGTGACATTGTAGGTTTTGTAGCTGATGTTGCCGAGGTCCTGGGCAGTGGCTAGGGTTTGGCCGGGATCGCGCGTGGTTCCGCCCGCTTCAACGCCGAGTACATAAATATTGTCGATGTATTCAGTGGTTGCGATTTGGATATAGTAGGTGCCAGCCTCTAGGTCGCGGACGATCGATTCGTCGTTGGTGCCGAGTTGGATGGAGGTGGTGATGATGTTGCCGGAGCGATCGAGTAAATATAAATCGGCGTCTGCTTCTAATTCTTTTAGGGTGAGATTGACGCTTCCGGCATTGGTGAGGCGGAATTGATAGAAGTCGTTGGTATCGACGCCGCTGAGGAGGTCGCAGTAGGAATAGGAGGAGCTGTTGATATCGCCTAGGTTGAAGGCGGTTTGGATTCTGTCGCCGATTAGATTACTAATGTTGACTTGGACGCCTGTGGATAGGGGCTGGGCGGAGTAGGGAGAAGTATTAGAGTACATAAGATTTGGGTGTATCGATTGATGGAAGCAACTGGCCTATGAACTATTCCCTGAGTCTTTCCATAGTTTAGGGTTGAGCAATCGATCAGTCAGCGATACTTTCTGTCTGATGGGGGATAGAAAACTCTACGGTGGGGTTTGGCAGCGCTTGGCGAGGATGGTTTGACCGTTGGGGAGGCTGTATAGGCTGTCGGCTTCGGCGATGGTGGTTTCGGTAGTGACGGGGAGTGTGGTGTAGGTTGATAGGGGTGGATCGATCGGCTGTATGGGCAGTCCGCCTGTGCCTGTGATGTAGAATTTGCCTGTTTTGGGGTTGCGGGTGAGGCACGATCGGCTGAGTAGGTTGTCGGTGTCGATTAGGGTGGGGGTGATTTCGGGGCGGTTGTTTTGAAGAGGATTAAATTCTGGTAGGGTGATGATGCCGGAGGTACGGCCTGTGGCGTTGATGTCTACGAAGCCGTTTTTGTCTAGGGTTTCGAGGTCGGCTCCTGGGGTAGAGGGTTGGTAGGTGCGGGTGAGCAGGGCTTTGGTGAAGAGGGAGATGTTGCCGCCTTGGCCATCTCTTGCGAAGGCGAGGAGATCGCTGTCGTCGAGTAAAACAATGCCATCGGCGATTAGTTTGATGTTGCCGCCTTGGCCGGATCCGGATGCTACGCTGGTTTTGATGTTACTGTCTTTGCGGAGGACGATCGCCCTAGCTGCAATATCGATACTTCCACCTGTGGTGTTTTCGGCGTTGGTGGTGATGTTGCTGTTGTTGACGATGAGGCGATCGCGCAGGCTGATATTGATGTTGCCTGCGCGACCTTGGCCCTCGCTCCGAGCTGAAATGAAAGCCTTGTCTGTCACTTTCAAACTGTTACCTGTGAGAAAAATGCTACCTCCGTTCCTTAGGGGGGCAGGGGGCAGGGGAAGATCCAGTTGAATGTAGCGCTTTTGGGCGGCCTCGCTGAGCCGTAAGGACCCACTGGCAATACCGCTACGAATCCCCTGTTCGGTGGTGCCTGATAGAATAATGTCACCCTGAATGTCAACGAAAATATTTCCTGCATTGCCAGCACCTACACTAGTAGTAGAAAGAGCTCCACCCTTTAGCAGGTTTAGGGATTGCGATCGAATGCGCACAGAACCAGAGTTGCCAAGGTTGGCTGTATTAGAAAAACTGGAGATAGTACTAGCTGAGCCTGTTTTGTCAGAGCTTCCAGCGACAGTAACATTCTCTTGGGCTTCAATTTCTACCCGTCCAGCTTCCCCTTTGCCGAACAATATATCAGCACTGATAAACCCACCATCATAGACTTGAAGATTTTTGGTTTTGATGAAAACAGATCCACCTTGGGCATTACTCCCAATAACACTACTACTAATCTCACTGGCTGTATATAAATCCTTTGCTGGCTGAGTTGGCCGAGTTGATGTCCCAGAGACCAAAACGGAATCACTGGCTTCGATGATAATATTACCTGCCTTACCTTGAGAAGGAGCAGTCGCGCTGGCTGCTGTGGCACCTTGCCCTAGGTTATCACTGATATCAGACTCTATTTGCCCACCTTCTAGAACCTCCAAAGAGCGAGTCCGGATCTTGATGTCACCGCTGTTGCCAAGGCCTTTTAATTTAGAACTTGAGATCTCGCTATTTGAGAAAAGAGAAGCCCCATTCTCTCGAATAAATGCGTTCTTGCTGACACCCTGAACCCTCACGAAATCTCGGGTATCAATCTGGATCTCTTTTGCATCAGCACCAAAAACCACGCTTGTTCTAATTTGCCCGCCGTCCTGCAGTAATAATGAATTGGCTTGAATTTTGATGCCTAGGGATGGTTCAGAAGGAGGGCGATCGATCGATAATAGATCAGTATCTTGAGTATTGCTAATATAACTTTCTAGGCCAGCCCGACCTTGAAGTCCTCCTGGGAAAGTCTCTGTAAGAATGATCTTGTCATCAACTTGAATGTCAATCAGACCTGTATCCGATCGCGCAGCGGATAATAGGCCAATATATCCCCCATCAGCGATCAGTAAATTTCCCGCGCGAATCCTAATGTCGCCTGTTCTACCCTGTGATGCATCATTAATAATTGTACTCGATATGGCAGTTGGATAAACTGCAAAACCTAGAATGGAAACCTGGCCAGCCACATTAAGTTCAACATCACCTGCCTTCCCCGAACCTTCCAGGCCCGTATTGATGACGGCACCATCCATTGTCAAGCTGTTGGCGGTGATTTTAATGTCACCACCCTGACTGAAGACAGGTTCCAATGTGGTCGTAAAAAGAAGGGACCTCTTCCCCTGGGTTCCTTTTAATTGAACTTGATTAGCCTTGAGAATAATGTCAGGTCGATCGACAGTGCCATCCGTTGCAGTGATAATTCTAGAGCTGTTGAGTAAAAGTGCTTGACTTGCATCCAGCTTAATCGCGACTGTCTTTAGGTTGGATTGATTCGCTTTGTCATAGGAATAGAAAAGCGTCGCTTCATTCAGCGTAAGGTTTTGTCCTTGTAGGTGCAAATCCACGGGGAAAACTGCAATATTGCCCACATTCTCGGCAAATATGGTGGTCAGTCCGCGATCGACCTGAATATCTCGAAACCTTCCCACACCTGTATAATCCGCCTTCCAGCCGACTTGTAAGGGCACTAATCCCACCGTGGTATCAGCTTCTACGGCCCCGAGATCAAGTTGTCCTGTAATAGTGGTCAGTTTAGCATCATTCAGTTTGACATTTCCACCGATTAATCCCAAGCTTTGAGTGACGCTAGTCGCTAGGGTTGCGCTATTGACCTCGATCGCCCCCACCTTCTCTCCAAACTGTAATCCGATCGGCGTGCTCACCGTCAACAATGGCGCGGTTTGTGGGCTGATAGCACTGAATGATTGATTCCCTCCAAACTTAAAATTGCTGGCCGTCGTCGCGAGAAATGAACCTCCTAGATCAAGTTTCGCATTGGGTCCAAACACAATCCCATTTGGGTTTAGTAAAAACAACTTGCAGTGGTTCCAGTTAAAGAACCATCGCCCTTTTCTATGCCTGTGCCGATCGCCCCCAAGATATTCGACGCATTCCCACCCGTCACCCGCGCAAAAATGTTCTGAATCTCAGGCCGCACTACAAACTGAACGCTGGCGCGATCGCCCACATTAAATTCACTAAAACTATGAAACAACCCAGTTCCGCGTGTCGCCCCACCTGTGATGGCATCAAACCCAGAGCGATTTTCGATAACTGACCTCTCAGCACCTAGCGTCGTATCCGGTATGACGAGGTTTTGGGCTTGGGCGGGGAGGGCGATCGCACCCATCAATACCCCTACAACAAAACACCTCATGACTGGGCTCCTACTTTACAAACCCTACCTGTGACAACCTGGCCATTGTCTAGCGGGTAGATGCCCTCGGCTTCAGCAATCATAGTTTCACCCCCAACGGGTAAGGTCGAGTAGGTGGAGAGGGGGCGATCGCCCGGTTTCGGTGGCAGGCCGCCTATGCCTGTGACGTAGAATTTGCCTGTTTTTGGATTTCGGGCCAGACACGATCGGCTCAGTATGTTGTCGGTGTCGATCAGGCTGGGGGTGAATTCAGGGCGGTTGTTTTGCAGGGGATTGAATTCGGGGAGGGTGATGATGCCGGAGATGCGGCCTGTGGCATTGATATCGACTAAGCCGTTTTTATCAAGGGTTTCTAAATTTGTGCCAGGCGAAGAGGGTCTGTAGGTTCGGGTGAGCAGGGCCTGGGTAAAGAGGGAAATATTGCCACCTTGACCATCTCGGGCAAAGGCAAGAAGATCACTGTCATCCAGCAAGACAATGCCATCAGCTTTGAGCCTAATACTGCCGCCTTGACCCGACCCAGAGGCAATGTTGGTTTTGATATTACTGTCGTTGCGCAGGACGATCGCCTTTGATGTCAGAGAAATATTTCCACCCGTGGTTTTTTCAGAAGTTGTTTCTATTTCTCCATTGTTGAGAATGGCGCGATCGCGAAGTACGACATCAATAGAGCCTGAGTCACCCTGACCATTGCTAAACGCAGAGATTCTCGCACCGCCAGAGATCCTCAGCGTACCACCTGCGATCCCAATGGTTCCACCGTCCCCTGTAACTTCAGAAGGGGGCAACAAATCCAAAATAGTTGTACCCTGGAAACCTGAAGTAATAATTGACAATATCAACGGGTCATAGGATTCACTCTGACTAATAATTTCGCTTGGAGTACCCAACACAGTCCCCCCAATGACATTTACATCGTCATTAACTCTGATTGAAATATTTCCACCTTTCCGCCGCCGCGAGTTCCAGAGGTGACCGCACCACCATTAGAAACTGTCAAGGAATTAGCATCTAGCTTGATATTTCCCGCATTTCCTAGAAAAGGTGTTACTGTAGTAGTCCCAATATTGCTTAGAGCCTCAAATATTGCTGGTCCAATCAGTGACCGCCCTTCGCCATCAACTAAAATATTACCGCTAGAAAACACTTCAATATCTCCGCCTCTTCCTTTACTCCCGGTCATCTCAGAATCAATGCTCGCACCCGACTTTATCTGCAAATCTCGGGTCTTAATCACAATTTTCCCGCCTTGCGCATTACTGCCAATATTCACTCTGTTGGTAATATTACTCTTGAAGTATCCCCCAAGACTCAGGAGGGCTGGTTGAAAAGACTGTCCTTCCAGCAGGACCAAGTCACTCGCATTAATTTCAATATTGCCCGATCGACCCTGAAATATATCAATAGAGGGTAAAGGCTGATTAAATGTAAAATAAGCAGCTTGGGATATTTCAGAACTAATACTTCCTCCCTCCAGAACCTTGACCGATTTAGCATTAATCAAGATATCACCAGAGTTGCCTGGATTTCCGGTCTTGGAAGTTGAAATACCACTGGACAAGAAATTAAGCTGGGTAAGTAGACTGCCTGTTGAGGGATCGATGCCAAAGGATCTACTGGAAGGAGAAGCTAGCCCACCCTTAACAATTACATCGCCTGATACATTGATGGCAATATTTCTAACATCGCCCGCAGAAAAATTAGATGTCGAAATACTACCTCCCCCTTGAAGGATTAAATTAGTGGCTCTTAAATTGATGCCGGGAGGAAGATTGCTAGTACTCCCGCCATTATCGAAAATACCCTGTTGCCTATTAGTAATCGAACTATTATTTCCAATGGGTGTAGCACCCGAAATCACAATATTCTCCTCTGCCTTAAGATTAACCTCTCCTGTGACTCCTTTATTGTCGTTCGTCAATCTGATCACGCCCCCCTCTAAAAGGTTAATGTTTTTAGATTTGAGATTGATATTACCTGTCTGACCAACACCATCACCTGTAATGCCTGAGCCGATAGTACTAATATCTACTGATGTATCTGAGATTTGAGACCCAGCGATCGTGATTGCTTCACTGCTGTTAACATTGACATCGCCAGCTTTACCCTGGCCTGACAATACAGTCAATATGCTAGCACCATCAAGTAGCGACAGGGCTGGGGTGCTGATATTGACGTTACTGCCTGACGATCCGCCCTGGGAATCATTGACCGTACCGATAAAAGATATCTGACTGGGTGCACTTTGAACTGTTAATCCATTGCGAGCGTTGATTGTAATATTAGATTGAGCCTCAACATCTTGGCGGGTCGTAATAATGACGGCTCCATTCTTGACCGTCAGTTTTCCTGCATTTAGGAATATATTGCCAGCACCCCCTAAATCACTATTATTGGAAATAAAGGATTGATCGACGACGATATCTCTAAATCGGCTGACACCACTGTAGTCGATCGCCCATCCCCCGACATTTGACGTCAATCCAACAAACGCCCCCTCTCCCACCGCACCAATATCAAGTCGCCCAGAATCTCCGGCCAAAAAAGCTTCCGAAACCTGGACATCTCCACCGATAAATCCTAAGGTTTGGCTGGTTCCGCCAATCAAGAAGGTACCATTAAACTTAACATCACCAACCTGCTGACCCATTTGAAGTCCCACAGGCACACTGATCATTAAAAGAGGTGCCTGGGGATTCACGGCACTAAAGAATTCCCCATTTGCAAACTTCAGCGCACTCGCCGTCGCCCCCAAAAAAGAACCCGCCACATCCAGCTTCGCGTTCGGCCCAAACACAATGCCATTGGGATTCAACAAAAATAAACTCGCCGTTGAAGGGGACAGCGCTGCATCATTAATCCGCGTTCCCAACCTTCCCAAAATGTTGGATGGATCCGCCCCGGTAACCCGTGCAAAGATCGATCGAATCTCAGGCTGCACTAGAAAATAAGCACTTAAGCCGTTGCCTATATTGAACTGGCTGAAGCTATGAAACAACCCAGACCCACGGGTCGCCCCACCCGTAATTGACTCAAAATCAGCCTCCTGCAACACGATCGACCCCTCACCCCCAATGTATTATCCGGCACAATCAAACTCTGCGCCCGCACCTCAACCGCTAAACAGCCGATCGCCCCCACTAATCCACTCAGTAGATGTATAAAATGATACTGAGTCAATCGCATAATCTTTTCCAGAACTTGTTTTACAGGGATTTTTCAGATAATAAGGCGAACTTTATAAAAATGTCTAGGTAGAAAACTGTATGATTTCTAGAGAGATCTTTGCTTAGATTGTTTTAGATATTTACATAATGAACCTTCATATGTTCCAGCGCTTTTATACCAAACTAAATCAATCTGTCGTCGCAACAGGAGATCGCCCCCTAAATCCCCCAATACTGGGGGACTTTGAAACAGTCCTGGCTCGGAAGTCCCCCAGCATTGGGGGGTTGGGGGGCGCTTTAACCCTGCTACTCACCCTCAGCACCAGCTTACCTGTCCTTGCAAACCCAGGTATTTCCATAAAACAAGGCCAGCAGCAATACAACCAAGGGCAATATAAAGCAGCGATCGCCACCTGGAGCAGTCTTTTAAATCACAATCCCAGCGAAACCGATCGCCTCCTCCTCCACCGCAACCTCGCCCAAGCCCACAAACAACTCGGCCAAATCGACAGCGCCATCGACCAATGGCAGGCCCTGATTACCCTCGCCGAAAAACAACGCAACGGCCCCCTCCTCGGCCTCGCCCTCACCGAACAAGCCCAAACCTACAGCGCCATCGGTCGCACCCGCACCGCCCTAAAACTCCTCTGCAACCCAGATGAAAAAAACCAATGCGCCCCCATAGCGCCCTCGCCCTCGCCACCAATCCCCAGGCCCAAGCCGCAGCCCTCGGCAGCCTCGGCGACAGCCACCGACTCCTCGGCGAATACGATCGCGCCCAAACCTACCTCCAGCAAGCCCTCTCCCTCGCCCAAACCACCCAAAACAAACCCTACGAACTAGCCGCCCTCCACAGCCTCGGCAACAACGCCCTCAGCCTCAGCCAACGCCACCAGCGCCGCGCCGCCTCCCTCACACGCCAAGGCGAACTCGACCAAGCCAACAGCCAGCAAGCCCAAGCGAAGACCACCACCGCCCTCGCCCAAACCTACTTCCAACGAGCCCTCCAGATCGCCATCGAACAAAACAGCCTACCCGACCAAATCAAAGCCCGCCTCAACCTCCAGGGCACCGACAAAACCCAACTCGCCGAACTAATTGCCCAACTCCCGCCAAGCCGCGATCGCATCTACAGCACCCTCGATCTGGCCCAGCAGAGCCCCAACCCCGAACTCCTCCTCACCCAAGCCATCCTCCTCGCCCAAACCATCGACGATCCGAGGGGTGCATCCTTCGCCCTAGGAGCCCTCGGTCAATGGCAGGAAAAACAAGGCAATTACACCGCCGCCCTCACCACCACCCAACAAGCCATCCTCGCCGCCGATCGCGCCCAAGCCAAGGACAGCCGCTACCAATGGGAATGGCAAATGGCCCGCCTCCTGCGCGCCCAAGCCAACAACCCCGCCGCCATCAACGCCTACGAGCAATCCATCGCCACCATGGAAAGCATCCGCAGCGACCTGCTCAACGCCGATCGCAACCTGCAATTCGACTTCCGCGACAGCGTCGAACCCATCTACCGCGAACTCATCGACCTCCGCTTCAAAACCAACAGCCCCGCCCAACTCACCTCCGCCCTCACCAACCTCGACGCCCTCAGACTCGCCGAACTGCAAAACTACTTCGGCAGCGACTGCCTAATCCGCGCCTCCGAACAGGCCAAACCCGGCACCCAGGAAAGCAAGACCGCCATTTTGCGATCGGTAATCTTGAGCGATCGCCTGATCAACGTCCTCAGCATCCCCGGCCAACCCGAACAGATCACCACCACAGCAATACCCCGACTCCAGCTCGAAACCGAAATCACCGCCCTCCGCCAACAGCTCGAAACCTACTACAACCCCTTCAACCCCGCCCCCGCCCAAACCCTCTACAAACGCCTCATCGAACCCTTCAGCCCCCAACTCAAAGCCCAAAACATCGACACCCTAGTCTTTGTCAACGACGGCATTCTGCGCAGCTTACCCATGGCCGCATTACATGACGGAAAAGGATTTCTGATTGAACGCTATGCCATAGCCACCACCCCGAGTTTGAGCCTAACCAATACAGACGTTGGCGGCGCTGCAAACCGTGCCCTAGCGGCAGGCATGACCCAGGATGCTGTGATTGACGGGCGTAAGTTTAGGGGACTCACCAATGTGGCCGCAGAATTAAAGGGAATTCAAACCATTCTGCCCGGCAGTCAGATTTTGCAAGATGCCGACTTTACCCAAGATCGCCTAGGAGTCGAACTGAAAAAAACGCAGTTTCCGATCATTCATCTGGCTACCCATGGCAAATTCGGCGCCGAAGCCGAGGACACCTTCCTAGTACTGGGCAATCAACAAAAACTCTCCCTCACCCAACTCGACACCCTAATTCGCAAAGTTTCAGGCAGCAACGAATTAATTGACCTACTCACCCTGACCGCCTGCGAAACCGCCGTCGGAGACGATCGCGCCGCCCTAGGTCTGGCTGGCATCGCCATCCAAGCGGGCGCAAAAAGCGTCATCGCCTCCCTCTGGTCGATCAACGATGCCACCACCCGCGACTTCAGCCAGTCCTTCTACCAAAACCTCAAAACCACCGACAAAGCCAAGGCCCTCCAAGCCACCCAAATCAAAATGATTAAAACCAATTCGATCGCCTCCCGTCCGGCCTATTGGGCACCCTACGTCCTGGTGGGAAGCTGGCGCTAGGGCGGGGTGATCAGGGTCTCGATCGCCTTACTTTGCTGAAGAATCTTGTCAGCGGGTTCCTCGGCTTCGAGATTGGCCAGATCGCTGAGTAATTGCAAGCGTTCCTGCTCCGTCGCAACAGCAAAGGCATCGTACCAAAGACCCATTTCGGCATATTCCTGGGCCGTCGATCTTGTCGGTTTAGGCGCAATCAATTCAATTTCTGCACTGACCAACTGATCGGAGGATGGCCTGCCAGGTTGGCATTGCACAATCACGCGCCACTGGTAAGCCTGGCCGATCGTCAGACCAGGGGCTGTCTCTGGCAATTTATATTCCGTGATGCCGGGTTGACTGGTCAGATTGATGGTATGGATGATGTCCTGTTGGGCATTAAGGAGTTCAAATCTGAGGGGTTTAGGTTCTTTTTGGGAGATGTACCAGGCAAAGGTGGGCCTTGGGGACTGGGTTTGACCCGGATCGTTCGCAGGTGCTAGGGCGACAAATTTATCAACGTCGCAGCCTCTGGTTGCGGTGGTGCTGGTAGGTCCTTTTGGGGTACTGCGTTTGCGGGGTTTGTAGAGGCGATTTTTGGTCGATTTTTGTAGAGTTTGGGCCTGGGCGACTGGGGGGAGGGCCATGGTGCCTAAAATAAACCCGAGTAATATGCTGGAAACTGTCAACCGCTGGAGCATCGGCCTTACCTCAAACTGCTTTTCACTGACTACCATAACGTAATCTTCCTGGGGTTTGCCAGGGCAAGCTGCGCTTGCCCCTACATTGTTCTATTTGATTTCTGATGGTTTGGTGTCCTTGGCGACCTGGAGGCTGCGTTTGTAGACTGTGTCGCGTTCGATATATTTCAGATCGATTTGCAATTCATGGAGCTGTTTGCCGGGGGGCAGGGCGATCGTATCGGGAGCATGTCTCCCTTTGCCGTAGAAAAATAAACCTTGTATAATCGGGCATATCGACGCACGGTGGAGTAAAGAGTTTATGACCCCTGAAGAAAA
>JAAUSA010000102.1 GCA_012031975.1 Alkalinema sp. RU_4_3
TGGAGGGTGAGCACTGATCGTCAATCGGGGATTAGATAATGTATGGAGCAGATCCAACAGAAAAGCATCCGATGAAGGGATTTCCGCAAATCTGTTTTATTCGGAATACAGTGTCTAATCCGAATATTAGTTAGTGTCTTTAGTTATTCGCGGTAGCCTAGAGCCTGAAAACGGACTGGCTCTACGCAAGGGCTCCAAAACTATCGGATCCGTCACGCGAATAATTCATGACACTAACAAGATAACAAGCAACCTGGATAAGATTATGGCAACTGATATTGAAGCCTTGAGGAATTGCAAGTAGGGTCATTCTTGGCAGTGATGTTGAATCGAGCAAACCTTGATTAATTATTCATCACGGTGGGAAACCGTACTTTACGATCGCGATCCTTTTCCATAAATTGAGCAGGTCCCCAATTGACAATCGACCTATGGCAACCCTAACTTGCAAATCGGCATTGATCACAGGCGCATCCCGTGGGGTCGGAGCCTCCGTTGCAGAAATGCTCGCCGCCCAGGGAGCCGATGTCGTGATCAACTATCGCAGCAAAGCCCCCCGAGCCGAAGCCGTCGCCGCCAAAGTCACTGCCCTAGGTCGCCGAGCTGTCCTTGCCCAGGCCGACATGACCAATCTCGCCGACCTTGACGCCATGGTCCTCGCCACCAAGGCCGCCTTCGGCAAACTAGACCTGCTGATCCTCAATGCCAGCGGCGGCCTCGAAAAAGACAAACCCCTCGACTACGCCATGCAGTTGAACATGACCGCTCAAATGGCCCTTGTCGATCGCGCCCTCCCCCTCATGCCCCCCGGCAGTCGCATCGTCTTCGTCACCAGCCACCTGGCCCACTTCCACGGCCAAAAACCCGTATACGACATCTATGAACCCGTCGCCGTCAGCAAACATGCTGGGGAAAAGGCCCTACGCGATCGCATCCCAGCCCTCACAGAACAAGGCATCAGTATCATCGTTGTCAGCGGCGACCTAATCGAAGGCACAATCACACCTAAACTGATGGAACGCGCTGGCGGCAGATTAATCGAAGAGCGACGGGAGCAAGCAGGCAGTCTGCCCAGCGTAGAAGACTTTGCAGCGGCGATCGTAGCGGCGGCAGGCAACGAGGCCCTAACCAGTGGGGAAACCATCTACGTAGGAAGTACGGAGTGGTAAGGGTCGCCTTTGGTGATCTACAAGACTTGTATCATAGGATGGATTTAGTTATAGTGCTGGGAGAAAAATCCTAATTTTCGGCGTTTTCCCCACCTTTTAGTACCAATCTACCCATTCCCATGCTCAAACATCTACAGTATTTTTCGGCTGGGACCATGGAAGCAGAGCAGAACGGGATTCCGCCGAGACAGCTGTGGGTCGATCGAATGAAGGGCGTGGCTATCCTGGGCGTGTTCCTAAACCATGCAGTGGAGCCGATTTTTGGCTGGATGCGTTTGGGCTATCCCAATGCAGTGGAATGGGGGACGGTGCAAGAGCGCTGGGCTCAGGTGCAGCCCCTGGACCTAGGCGCTTGGACTATTCCAGTCAACCTGGTGCGCTATGGCGGGTGGCTGGGGGATATGGGGGTGGCGCTGTTTATTCTGGTGAGTGGGTTTGGGTTGAGTTGGGGATTGCTGGAGCGGCAGCGATCGCAGTCCTCCGAAGGAAAGCTGCGGCGGACGGACTGGGGTGCTTTTGTGCGGCGACGGTTTGGGCGGGTTTATCCGCTGTGGGGGCTGGCCCATCTGGGATTTATGGCAACTTGGGTCGCCCTGGGATGGGGGCTATCGCCGCTGAACTGGCGTAGTTGGCTGAGTGTGACGGGGCTGAGGATGGTGCCAGGGATGGCCTATTACTTTACGCAGGCTTGGTGGTACATTCCATTGCTGTTGCAGCTATATGTCATGTTTCCGTTCTGCTGGCGGGGCTTGAATCGACTCAAATCAGCCTGGTTTTTGCCCGCTTGTCTTGCCCTGGGTTGGGGAGTGAAGGCGATCGGGATGACCCTGTTGCCTGGACAAATGATGCTGTGGCATCCGGGGATGTTTGCAATTGTTCGACTGCCTGAATTTGCGTTGGGCATGGTGCTAGCGGTAGCGATGTTTCGATCGCCCAAGGCTGTTTCAAATCTCTTAATGCATCCATTCACGATGTTGCTGGGTATTTTATTACAGGCGATTGCCATAGGTCTGGGACTGTTCTGGTGGGGAACGGTCTTCTTTCCTACCTTATTAGGATTTGGGACATTCTTGATCCTGTATGGAATCCTGGGGCGCATGGGTTCTGGTCGGGATATTTTGGGGTTTCTGGGTCGGCATTCCTATAGTTTGTTTTTGGTGCATCATCCCATTTTGACTGAGATGATTCGAAGTGAGGGGTGGGATCGCCATGGTGCAGTCAATTTGGCTTTAATTTTGGGGGCCTTGGGGATCTCGATCGTCGTCGGGTTGGGATTGGAGCGGGTGGAGAGACAGGTGCGATCGTGGGTGCGAATTCTTCAGTGGAAACGCTATACTTGAAGCGCTAAACCCTGCATGCTTGATTATGCCTAAGACCCTCTATCTCGCCAATCCCTACGGCTTCTCAGCCCAGCAGCGAGCCCTTCTCTTGCCGCCGATTGTGGCCCAGCTTGAAGTCCTAGGAGCCGAGGTTTGGGAACCCTTTGAGCGCAATAATCAGGTGGATTTTGCCAATCCCGGTTGGGCCTATCGGGTGGCCCAGGCCGATGTGCGGGATGTGGAACAGGCCGATGGAATTTTTGCCGTGGTGAATGGCACGCCCCCCGATGAAGGGGTGATGGTGGAATTGGGGATGGCGATCGCCCTCAAGAAACCAGTGTTTCTGTTCCGTGATGATTTTCGGCGCTGTACGGATAGTGAGGAATATCCCCTAAATTTAATGTTGTTTGCATCGCTGCCTGCGGTGGGTTGGCAGCATTATTTTTATGATTCGGTAGAGGGGATTGGCGATCCAGAGAAGGCTTTGGCGGAGTGGCTGCGATCGTAGGGGGCAAGGCGGAGGCGATCACGCTATAATGATAGGATAGGACAGACCAGTCACCCATTCCCACCATGGTCACCGCGATCGTCTCCCCAACCAACTTAGAAGTACCAGCCGGAGCAGTACTGCGCTTTCCGGCGACTTGGTCAGAATATCAGCAATTGGTCCAGCAGCGGGGCGATCGATCGCTTCCGCGCATGAAGTATCGTCACGGTGAGGTGTTGCTCATGTCCCCAATGGCGGCCCATGGTCGGGATGCAAATCTATTCAGTGACATTGTGAAGGTGCTGCTGGATCATGACGATCGCGAATATGATGCCTTTACGCCGATTACCATGACGATTCCCGAGGAAAGTGGTATTGAGCCAGATTTTTGCTTTTATATCAACAATTGGCAGGCCATTTCAGGGAAGCAGCGGATTGACTGGCAGCAGGACCCACCGCCGGATCTGGTGATCGAGGTGGATGTGACGGCATAAAAACTTTATACTCTGGATTCAAGTCTCGATCGTTCTGCTTTCAACTTTGCTCTAATTGCCTCCGTCTCCGGCGTTATAGGCTTTGCTGCAATCCTCGCAATCCGATCGCGATTCTCCACCTCATAATACAGCCGCAACTCCTCCGCCTCCCTCAGCACAACCTGATACTCCGCCTCAACTTCCACCCGATATGTCTCAATATATTCCAGCGCCGACGATATCTGCCCATCCGTCAGATCGAAAAGACCCTGAATAAACCTCGGAGGATACTGCGCCATCAAATAATCCATCACATCATAGAGCGTGATTCTTGTCTGGGCGATCGTCAACCCACGCTCAGTTCGGACAATCTCAGCTCGGCAATTTGATACGGAAGTCATCACTGTACCTCTCTCATCAATCCTATGATAGCGCAGTCGATCGCCTATGGACTGATCTCTGGGGTTGATTTCGTATCGCATGCCCCCCTACGCTATTTGGTCCATTGGTTCTGGCCCAGTCCGAAAGCGGGCCGTAAACTCAGGATACTGTTCCAAATCCTGCACCGACTCCACAGCAGGCATCTCGATCCAATTGCCCTCAGCATGCAGCTTATCCACATAGGCATAGAAAGCATCTTGGTCATTGCGATGGGTCAGCACATACTGATGCAGTTCCCTTTGGCTCATAGTCTGAAAATCAGGTTGGCTCATCTGGTATATACCTCCAGTTCCTGGCATCCATATCCCGCAAACCCAATCATAACAGCAGATCGGTAGGGGCGCGTATCCCGCGCCCGCAATCTATGCGATCGCACAATCAACCCAACCATTAAATTCACCAACCGACTCATTTATTTTTGGCCGATCGTGAGAATCTAGATCCAGAAACCCGACTCACCCCGATCGCCCCCTTGTCTACCTACCTCACCCAAACCCGCATCATCCTGATCGAACCCGCCGGACCCCGCAACATCGGCTCTATAGCCCGCATCATGAAAAACATGGGCCTCACCCAGCTCCACCTCGTCAACCCCGAATGCGATCCCGCCTGCGACGAAGCCCGCCACATGGCCGTCCACGCCGCCGAAATCCTCGAAACCGCCCAGATCCACACCAGCCTCCTCAGCGCCCTCACAGGCTGCCAACGCATCACCGCAACCCTTGGACGCGACAGCGATCGCCCCCTCGGTACCCCCCGCCAAATCCTCCCCTGGCTCACCGCACCCAATAGGACAACCCGCGACGCCCCCGACTGCGCCATCATCTTTGGCCGCGAAGACCACGGCCTCAGCAACCAAGACCTCGATCTAGCAGCGCGCTACCTCACCATCCCCACCAGCCCTGAATATCCCTCCCTCAACCTCGCCCAAGCCGTCGGCATCTGCTGCTACGAACTCCAAGCCCTGCAAGAGATTGAACCAAGCCCAGAAACACCCCACGACACCCCAACGATCGACCAAACCGAACAATACCTCCAAGACCTCGAAACCCACCTCCTCGAAATCGGCTTCCTAGCACCCCACACCGCCACCGCCCGCATGGCAAAACTCCGCCAGCTACTTAAACAAGCCCACCCCGAAACCCCCGAACTCGCCATGCTCCGAGGCATCCTCCGTCAAACCCGCTGGGCCATCGCAAACAGACCCACCCCCCCATCCGCCTGACCTACCGCCAAAAGGTCTCCAAACATCGCCACAGCCGTCGTTTCTATCTCCATCTTAATCAACCTCCCTGCCCCATCCCACAGGCAGACGCCGATCGCCCCCCGACACCAAAACCCCTTCCCCAACGGCCAGCGCCTCCACCGACCGACCATGCCCCTCCACGCACCTCGCGCCTCCCCACAGCTCCCCACGCAGTCGCCAAACCACCACATCCTGAAGACAACGAATCACCAAAGCCTCCCCCCACCAAACCAACCATGCCGCACCTTCCCGCCCAGACCCCGCATCACCCAAGGCCGATCGACCGCCCCCCAATCCACCACAACGAGCGTCGCATCCTGATTCCCCATCGCCAAATAACGCCCATCCGCCGACCAAGCCAACCGCACCACCACCGTCGGCAACCGAATCACCTCCGGCTCACGGTCCCAATCCTCGATCGACCAAATCTTCACCCCGCCATTCACCCCCGCTGCCAAACGTCGCCCATCCAGCGACCAAGCCAAATCCTGCACCGTCGTTTCGACACTCAACCGCGCCACAATCCTCTGATCCCAAACCACCACCTCCCGCCCAACCACGATCGCCAACACCTTCCCATCCGGCGACCAAGCTAATCGATCGATCCAGCCCGAAAACGATAGACGATCGATCGCCCTCCCACTCGGCATCGCCCACAAACTCACAACCCCATCCTGCCCCGCCGCTGCCAAAAACGCCGCCGCCATTCCCAGCACCGACACCGCCATCCCAGTCCCTGCCGCCAAAACCTGCCCCTGACTAGAGACCGGATCGATCATCACCACCTCGCCACTAGCCGAAGCCGCCACCCAAAGTCCCGACGCATGGACCACGATCGCCGTGCAATAGTCCCCCAAAGCCCCTACCCAAACCGCCTCACCTATCTCAAACATCCCAAAAACCCCGCCTTCAAAGCCGCCCCATCCAAATTCCGCCCAATAAACACCAACTGATTCCCCCGCACCTCATCCTCTCCCCAAGGGCGATCGCGCTTGCCATCAAACATCATATGCACCCCCTGAAACACAAAGCGCGCCTCCTCCCCTGCCAGATTCAGAATTCCCTTCATCCGGAAAATATCCGGCCCTTGGGTTTGCAGCAGCCCCTTCATCCAGGTCTCCAGTTTCCCCCCGTCCACAGCACCAGGGACCACGATCGCCACAGTCCCCACCGTCTCATCATGCTCATGGGCCTCTTCTTCCAAAAAACCCGGATCAACCGCCAAGGCCCGCGCCAAATCAAAAGCCTTCACCCCCAAGAGCGCCTCCATCGGCAGCTCCGAATTCTGGGTACGATACACCTTCGCCAGAGCATTTAATCCCCGAATCCGCTGCTCCAGCGCCGCCATTTCTGCTTCCGAGACCAAATCCTGCTTATTAAGCAAAATCACATCCGCAAAGGCAATCTGCTCTAGAGCCTCATCCGCATCCCAATGCTGGGCAATATGCTTGGCATCGACAACTGTCACCACCGCATCCAGCATCGTTTTTTCCTTGACGGCATCATCCATGAAAAAGGTCTGAATCACCGGAGCTGGGTCCGCTAGCCCCGTAGTTTCGATCACCAAATGGTCGAAGCGATCGCGCCGTTTCATCAAATTATCGATCATCCGGATCAGATCACCCCGCACCGTGCAGCAAATGCAGCCATTATTCATCTCAAAAATTTCTTCATCCGTATTCACCACCAACTGATGGTCAATCCCCACCTCGCCAAACTCATTGACGATCACCGCCACCTTCCGGCCATGCTCATGGGTCAAAATTCGATTCAGCAATGTGGTCTTGCCCGCGCCTAGGTAGCCAGTGAGGACGGTGACGGGAATGGGGTTGGTGCTCATGGGTTGAAGCGGGTGGGTGGGGATAGAAAATTATTTAACCAGAGTGTTATCTAAAACAGGTATCCAACCATAATGTCAGCGCAGAAACCATCCTAATCGGTAATAAATAATTTTGCCACGTAAAGAAAATCATGAACAATCAACAACCATGAAGCAGCATTAAGGAGCATGACAAAATTTCTTCGCACTGCTTCAGAGAATTAATAGCAGGCCCATCATGTAGGAGTTCTCAGACCCGACTAAACCCCTTTGAATCTGGCGGACTAAGATAGATCGCTGAGCCATGATCTCTGTGTTCCTACGGATTCGTCTTCCTGGGTTGGGTTTACTGGCCCTCAAGTTCGGTATTCGCGCTTATGCGCCGATCGGGCCAAGGCTAGACAATAAAAAACAAGAAAGCAAGCACAAACCGCACCTTTCTACCGCAATCATCCCTCGTGTTTCCCAAGGACCTAAGACTATGCAAACGATCCTATACAGCCTTTTTGCCTGCTATCTTCTCGTCATGCCCGTCCTCTTCGCAAACTGGTTTGGCATGTTCCAGCAGGATACTGAAGCCAAGGGGATTGAGCGTCAGCTCTCCTGGATCGTCTTGGCCCTAGCCACCGTCGCCTGGCCCGTGGTCCTCCCCCTCACCTATGTGGAGCTCCTTGCCAAGGTCAAGCGCTACGAACGCCGCGATCGCCTAGGTCGCCTAGGCTTTGACTCCCTATCGGAAGGTATGTACTAAGTTCTCAGCCGTCGCCTGCTCGATCGACTTTACCAATATATCGAGGATGATAAAACCGCATTTAAGGGGGATCACAACCCCTAAGATGCGGTTTCCTGCGTTTAACCCCCTAGCGGGGGCGCCTGGGATCACAGGCCATTTTTTTGATCTGCGTTATAGTGGTGGGGAAGGCTACGGATGCCAACAGGTATCCTTTGTTTTTATATGGTGGCGAGTTTTACAGACTTCTTATCCCTTGTTCAACTATCTTAAGCAGCGTTAGGATTCAATCAGTCCTACTTCGTTGAGTTACGCTAAGGTCTGTAACCTTCGCGATCATTATGTTACGTGGGCAGCCTAATTTAACTGGGGGTTAGAAAGCGCACTACACTTTGTAGCGGCTGTCTTTCTGAGCTCGGCAGTTAGAACGGGGGAACCGTTATTTGGGGCGAATTTTAGGAAATTGTGGATTTATCTATGAAGACCTAAAAGAGACATCTTCCAGTCTTAGCCCGTCAGCTAACTCCGTCGGCAGTGGGAGGAGTTCCATGGTCAACAGGTTTATTTGCGTTTTGCACAGCAACTATTTTTGACCTTCTCCTTGCAAGTCATCATGGTTGAAGTTGCCAGCCAAATCGGTGGTTCTCGCCCATCGATCGCAACTTTGCCATGACACCTTGCCCACCTCTCGTCCTTAGTCCATTTCTGAGAGAGGCAACATCCTAGTGAATATTTTGTCCATGTTAATGCGACTTCAGAATCGTCTGGATCGTACGGATCTCGCTGAACAGCTCATTTTGCGTCCCCTCGAAGCCTGGGCACAGATGCCCCAGACGGAGGAAATCCACTTAATGGTGGGCTATTCTAATTCGGCCCAAAGTCAGCGGGCGCTGGATCTCACCCTTTGTATGGCCCACCAGACCAGACTGGCGACAAGCCGTCCTGTGACGGTGCAGGTGGTCTATGTGGTTGAAGATGAGGTGCGGATGCCCGTGGTGGCGAGCAAGGGGCGATCGTCCCTGGTCCTGGCCCCTGGTCCAACCACAGCGCAGGTGGCCATGGATCGGGCCGCCCAGTTTGAAAAAGCCGATGGGATTCTGTGGCAGGCTCGCTGTCTAGCGGAGGAATGGCGCGGTTCCCTGAGGACCCATTTGCGGTTTGGGGATGTGGCGTCCGAGTTGCGGCGGGTGGTGGCCAGTGAGTCGGCTTCGATGCTGGTGCTGGGCTGTGAGACGAGTGACCATGCCCTGATTCGCAGTCTGGGCCGGAATTTTCCCTGCCCGGTTCTGGGCGTGCCCGACTGGCTCGGTGACAGCCTGAGTAATAGCTAAAGCTCCTTCATAACGATCGGTAGCATCTGGGGCGGAATCTTTGAGAGGGCCTTGGTTTGGCCCTGGAGGCCGAGGCATTCGTAGAAGGAGCGTACCGTCTGCATGAGGCCGCTGAAGGCCGCATCCTGGAACTCAATCTGATTGGACCAGCCCTGGAAGGCCTGGAGGTAATGACCCAGGGCCGCTTCTAGGTAGCTGCTCTTTTGGCCGCTATCACTCTGCCCATGGCGATTGGTGGCGGCCTGATGGTAGGCGGAGGCCAGGTTGTTGTGGGTGGCGGCCAGATCGAAGGTGGCGGTGATCGGGTGACGGTCGATCGCCGCCAAGCAAGCCTCATAGCTTTGGATGGCCTGTTCTAGGCAGACCTGGATTTCCTGGGTATGGGTGCCATGCTGATTGGCCAGGTGCCAGTAGGCGGTGCCCAGGTTATTTTGGGTAGCGGCGTAGGCCGTGGGGGAGACTTCCAGGGTGCGGTAGAGCAGGGCAATGCGGTAGGCACCGATCGCTAAGTTCAGCAGGTCCTCGGGCAGGGCCTCGGTGCCACCGTCCCCGATTCGCTCAGGTCACATTGGGCCAGGTTCCAGTAGGCCGTGCCCAGGTTGTTCTGGATCATGGCGTAGTGGAGGGGTTCGGACTCGGGGTCGTAGTATTGCAGGGCCTCGCGGTAGGCGGCGATCGCCCGTTGCAAATTGGGGCCTAGCTGCTGGTGCTGGCCTAGATTCCAAAAGGCGGTGCCCAGGTTGTTTTGGGTGGCGGCGTAGCGACTGGGGTCCACGGAGGGGGTGCGGTACTTGAGGGCCGTTTGGTAGGCTTCAATGGACTTGAGCAGATTTTCCATGGGCTGTTGGCGCGCGGCCATGTCGCCGTAGGCAGCTCCCAGATTGTTCTGTAGCATGGCAGCGGTCTGGGGATAGGTGACGCTGTCGGTCACATCCATGGCCCGATGGTAATGGTCGATGGCGGTTTCTAGATCACTTAGGCTGGAGGCGAGGCGATCGGGACTGCGGGACAGCATCCAGTAGAGATTGCCACTGTCGTTGAGCAGGTCCGGTTGGGCCGGATCATGGGACGGCAGAAACCGCCCGGCAATGCCATAGGCTTTGATGCCGAGCACCATGGACTGGTATTGCCCAGTTTGACTCGATTGATCGCGGTACCAATCCCCTAACTGCCGATAGATTGCTGAAAAAGCTTCGGGCGTCGCCTGCTCATGCTGAAGGGCCTCCACCTGTTGCAAAATCCGCAGGGGTGCAAAGTGGGGATGCTCGGTGGCTTCCTCCAGACTGGTTGGCAGGGCCTCTAGGTTCGGATCTTGGGTGGCTGCCTGCATGACGGAAGCCAGGACTAAATCCGCCAGCTCTAGCTCCTCGGTACTGGGCTGTAAATGGTCAGGCGCTGAGGCTGGACGTTCGGTGGGGGTTTCTAGGGCCAGTTGGGCGATCGCTGGCCAGTTGTCGGGCAGATCGCTCAGCTCTAGGACCGGGTCATCAATGCGATGGGGCATGACCGGGGCCACCACGGCCTCTTCTCGCACCATCGTCACAACCCCCACGGGGGCCTCAATGGTGGATTCGGCGACGGCTTCCACGGTGCGATCGCCATGGCTGGGCCGATCGGTAATCGCCGGATGGCTGTTCAAGGGTCCCGCCGGAGCTGGATCGCCCTCGAAGTCAAACACCCCCGTATGCCAGCGCACGAATTCTGGGGCCGACTGCTGGATCGATCGCCACCAGGGTCTGGTCACCCAGAGCACTACGTTGCGCTCTAGGGTGGCGAGTTGGTTGCGGCCCAGGGCACGGATATGGTTGAGGAAGGCTCGCTGGATATGGACGGGCTGGCGGGTGAGCTGCTCAAGTCCCAGGATCTGTACACCCAGCACGGATTCATGCTGGAGCTGGTGGAAGACCTGGCCGAGGAGCTGTGGATCGGTGGGTTGGAGGGTGAGGCTGAGGAAGCGATCCTGGGGTTTTGGGGTCTTCAGGCGAGCTGACAGGCCCAGCTCTAAATCCATAAACCCACCCAGGGCACCTTCGTTCTGGTTGTAGAGTTTGGGCAGATCGTTGGAGAGTTTTTCCGCCAGGGCATTGCGCAGGGCCACATCATCACACACGGCGATCAGCACCTGACGACGCAGCCCCATGCCAAGGGTCATGCGCAGGCGCAAAAATGTTTGCTGGTTCCAGCCAGTTAGGTGCTGGGCAAGCTCGCTCACGGGTATGGTGGGGGTCAAAGGGTGACGATCGGCCAATAGCATTCAAGATACCCCAGGTTCAAGGAAAAGTAGCCCAGTGAGATATCTCTTTTTCTATTGATCTTGGCTCCCTCAGGACATAATCCTAAATTCGCAACAAAATGCCGGAGTCTTGAGAGCCTTGCTTGATCAAAGGCCACCACTCAAAACCCCGGCGAAGGAGTAACACACAAACGCTCTTGGGACTCGCACCTAGGAGATGCTA
The DNA here is from genome assembly GCA_012031975.1 of Alkalinema sp. RU_4_3. Lineage (GTDB taxonomy): Bacteria > Cyanobacteriota > Cyanobacteriia > Leptolyngbyales > Leptolyngbyaceae > JAAUSA01. Next base: position 11,472 of record JAAUSA010000102.1, read on the forward strand.
GCGGCGACAGCGATCAGCCCGAGCACCAGGACAGTGGCCCCGCCAAACAGGATGTAGCGATTGCGCTTTTGCGAACTATCCATGGGCTCGGCGGTGTACATCTTCGGCTCACGGGCGAAGTTGTTGAGGTAGCCGCCTTCATCTTTGATATAGGGCATGGGTCAAGTACTCCGTCGATCTAGACAATATTGATTGTTGTGTCTAACTGTAACAACGGATGTTTTCTTTCCTGGAATTCGTTGCAAAACGTTGAGTAATTGTAACGGAACATGTCTTACTCAACGTTTCGTTACATATTAGTCCCTACAGCATCCCTACAGCATGCTGCCCTCGTTGAGGTCCTCGGGCTGGTCGAGCCATTCTTCGACCCCGGAGGTCTTGCGATCGTCAGTCAGTCGATTGATTAGCCCCAGCACCTGGGTGCCGCGCTCCAGGGATCGATCCTCCACGAACAGCACCTCCGGGGTACGCCGCAGGCGGACTCGGCGGCCCAGCTCGCTGCGGACATAGCCCGTGGCCGATTGCAAACCCGCCATGGTCCCCTCCCGCGCCTCATCGGTGCCATAGATGCTGACATACACCTTGGCATGCTGCATGTCTCCGGAGAGCTTGACATCGGTGATGCTCACCATGCCCATGCCGACGCGATCGTCCTTGATGCCAGACATTACCATCTGGCTGATTTCCCGTTTGATCAGCTCTGCCACTCGGGCCACACGTCGATCGGTTGCCATGTTTGTTTACCCATACCCAGGAGAGTCAATAGTAGCGCAAGATCAGCCCAGGGCCAACATGGCCCGCAGGGTGAAGGTGACGCAGGCAAAGCCCCCTAGGGCGACGCCCACAACGGCAACCGCCGTGACTGGATTTTTCATCAACGCCTTGAGGGGCAACAGGGCATTGAAAAAACGCCCAAGATCACGCCGATCAGGAATTTCGGGTATTTAGAAAGGGTATTCAGTAGTTCTTGCATATTGATCTTGTGCTCAAAACCTTTTATTTACATTTATCATAGAGGAATGCTGACCCAAATTCGTCCTATTACCCAACCCCAACGCACCGCACTGCCTCGCCCCTTCTTGAAGTGGGCGGGTGGTAAAAGCCAACTGCTTCAGCAGTACCAACCCTTTTTACCCCAGAAGATTCGTCATTATTACGAACCCTTTCTTGGCGGCGGTGCCTTGTTCTTTTCGCTTCAGCCCCAAGCTTCCTTCCTGATGGATGTGAACTTGGAGCTGATCAATCTGTATCGATGTGTGCAGTCTAATGTTACGGAGCTGATCGCCCATCTGTCTCACCACCAGGAGCAGCATAGCGAAGCTTACTACTATGATATGCGATCGCGCATTCAAGATCCAACAGTCTGGTTCAACGGCGGCAACAATGTTGAACGGGCCTCTCGCCTTGTCTATCTGAACAAAACCTGCTTCAACGGACTCTACCGGGAAAACTCAAAGGGTCACTTCAATGTGCCCCTGGGACGGTATAAGAATCCCTGCATTTGCGATCGGGAGCTGCTAGAAGCGGCTTCGGCGGCGCTGGCAAATACCCAAATTGAAGCTCAGTCCTTTGAGGTGATTTTGGAGCATGACACCAGTCGTAGGGACTTTGTCTACTTTGATCCGCCCTACCATCCGATTAGCCAGACCAGCAAATTTACCTCCTACAACCGCGATTCCTTTACCCCTGAAGACCAGGTGCGGCTAAGAGATACCTTTGTGAGCCTGAGCGATCGCGGCGTCAAAGTCATGTTGTCCAATTCAGACTGCGAGTTCATTCGCGATCTCTATCAAGGGTTCAACATCTATGAAGTTTCAGCCTCTCGCCATATCAATTCCAAGGGTGGCAAGCGCGGCAAGATTACGGAGCTGATGATTACCTCTTACTGATCGCCCATGGCATTGCCAAGATCTTAATTGTGTTGAGATCGACAAAAACACGAAGTTGTTCCGTCAACTTCGTGTTTTTTGTGCGATTCCTGGGAGGCTTAATCATAAAAGAGCCCCAAATCCAACTCAGATTCAGGGCTCTTTTTCAGTCACTTATCAAGGCTGGAATCTTAAACCTAAGCGAAGGTCACAGTTCCAAAGTCATCGGCTCCGACGACATCCCAAGTAGGAGAGGTCTTAAGGATGACGTTGCTACCCGTTGCAGGCTTGAATGTCACAAAGGCTGTGACGCCACCTGTGGTGATCAAGTTACCTGTGAGTTTGTCAATGGCCCAGATGGCAGTCTCCCCTGATAGAGAGTTGTGCCAGACCAAGTCAGGGGTGACATCCCCACTAAAGTCCTTGCTAGCACCGATATTCCAGAGTGTGGGTGTGCCCGTATTCACCAGACTCTTAACCGCTGTCGTACTATTGACATACTGCAGAATGCCTTTGTCAGCGGTCGTACTTTCAAAGACGATATCTGTGGTGCCATCACCGTTGTAGTCGCCTACAGCGCGGGTCACAAGGGAAGCATCGCCGTTGGAAGGCAGGGTTACTAGGCCCTTGGCAACGAGCTTAGCGGGTGTGCCCGTCACAGCTGCCGTAAAGGCACCGTAGGTCACCACCTTGCCATTGCTGAGTAGCATGTCGATCTTGCCGTCGCCGTCAAAGTCACCCATTTTGACACCCCTGGAACTGTCGCCGACTTTGAAGTCAGCGTTCCCAGCAGTATTCTGCAGGATACCACCGCCAGTCAGTGCAGTACTGGTGGTACCAGCCACTTGCCAATAGGCAATCTGATCGCTACCGAAGGCACGCCAGTTGATATCGAGGACACCATCACCGGTCACATCAGCAAGGCCGACCGGGTTCCACTGCTGAGTTTGATCGACTTTGATGCTGTTGCCACCGGAGGTGACGAATCCAGCGGCCTTAATTTGACCTTCATCGGTCATGTAGTGAAGTGCTACTTCTCCAGTATTGCTGCTGTACCAAAGAATATCGGCGATACCATCTTTGTCCACGTCTCCGGTGTCGATTACTTTCCAACCCGGTGCAACTTTGAGTCTTGTGCCAGCGGCGGTACCAAAGTTAGAACCTAGGGTGACGAATTTCGCTCCCGTTAGGACGCCAGTTGTATCTACTGCCCAGAAGGCCACTTCGCCCGTGGCACTATCCTGGAACAGAATTTCTGGACGCTTGGCGACGGCATTACCAGCAGCAACTTTAATGGTGGCCGTGGTAGCAGGGGTCCCGGCAATACCTGTGAGGGTGTACTGGGCGGTGCGATCGGTGATATTCGCCGAAGCGCCCGCATTGTTGTAGTAGGAGACCTGCTTCAAGGCATCCTGATACTGGGCTGGCGTGCCTGCGCCAGAGACGGTGAGGACGCCCGTGGTGGGATTGAATGCCCAGGTTAGCCCATTGCTAAAGGTACCGCTTGCGGCAGGGGTGTTACCCGTCACTGGTCCAACGGTCAGGAAGTCCTGGCCCGTTTTGTAAGTGGCAGGTGTAATACCAACGGTCGCACCATTAAAGGTAGAAGTTGGTGTGGGGACCACCACAGAGTTGATGGTCAAGGCCGAAGCAATCACGATCGGTGTCGTGTTAGCTGTGTAGTTCACGGAAGTCCCGCCGCCAGTAAACAGATCGGCCACAGAGCTAATGGATAGATTACGGATCTCATGGTAGTTGGTCGCACCACCCGTCGAAGCGGCAAACCCAAATTTTACGGCATCGGGCAGAGCCGAGTTGCCCCCAGTCGTGATCGTGTCATAGTCGCTAATGACCGTTTCACCCGCATCAGCAAAGTCACCATCTTTGTTGAAGTCAAAGCGGACATTCAACTTACCCGTCGCATCGAGAACAATCTGCACTCGACGGCTCGAAGTCGCACGATTTGCTGGTGTTGCGGTCGGGTCGGCATTATCAATCCCGCCGTTCTGGATATTGCCACTGGTGGTCAAAAACTTGTACTGGGTTGATTCACTACCACGAATGGTCACAGCATCGACCGTTGCCCCTGGACCACCGACACGTCCTTCGTTCGCATTGGCGAAGTTACCGAAGGAATCGAAGCCTACCCCCAGGTAGCCCCCCTTAGCCCCAGCAACAGGCGTTTCACCCACTACATCCCGCTGGGCATAACCGAGAGACCCACCATAGGCCCCGGAGGTCGGTGCTGTTTCTGAGCCATTGATCAAAAAGAAGCTCAGTCCATCCCCCTTTTCACCATTTACTTCTGTACCGCCGTAGGCAAAATAATCAAACTCAATGGAGATGCCAGCCTTCGAGAAGATGTTCTGATTGTAAATAACTGCGGCGGCTTGGTTGGCAGTATTATCCGTCAATCGCAGCACGCCATTACCCGATGTATCGGTTGCAGTGCTGGCAAAGCCAGGAATGCCATTGGCCGGAGTGGTCGGAAATGCCGTAGCACTGCTCGCGGTCAAACCTGGATTTTTCGTTCCGGCAGTTCCACCTTTCAGGACAATCCACTTATTTTCAATAGCAGTAGCCCCAGTAAACGGATCGGCGAACAGGGGTGTTGCACCGTTACCTAGGGGTAAATTCGATTGGCTAGGAGTCATTATCTAAATACCTGTCGCTTGCAATATGACGGAGAACAGTTGTGACGAAACCATCGGGGGTAGGCAGCTAGACTCAAAAGACACAAAGACGATTAAGTGTAATTACTCAACCCCCTATAGAGTCTATCTGAAAAAATCAATTTTAGTTCAATCGACAAAAATCAATTTCCCCAGCTTCATCAAAACTTCAAACTGATTTTGCGGGCCTACCAAATTGGGGAATAGAAACGCAAAATATGAGTTTTCTAGCCAATGTTTGCTTCCATCAGAAACTTCTGGTCTCCACAAACAAAGACTCCTACGACATTACATCTCCCCCCGGAACACCTCGGAAAAAGCACCTAAAAGATTTCACTTTTTGTCTGAGAACTCTACGTATTAAGGCTTTTCGGGTGCGCAATTATACCTCGATCGAACATTTTTCCCGATGAATCCAACCCCTGAATCTCCAGACGATCGCTATATAAGGCAACGGCGCTGAAGCCAAACTCCGACTCCGCATGGGCCGTCCAGTCCGAGCTGCCGACCGTACGCAAATGGGCACCACCATGGCCCGTGACCAGGTAAACCGTGCCATCGATCGGCTGGGTCCGCTCATAGTTGTGCTCATGGCCGTTGATGTAGAGCTGGACGCCATACTGCTTGAACAGCGGTGCAAAGCGCTTCACCATCTTGGGATCGGTGCCGTAGAGCCCCGAGGAAT
>JAAUSA010000345.1 GCA_012031975.1 Alkalinema sp. RU_4_3
CGCCGGATTCTAAAATGCTGCTGAGCAGCGGTAGCGATATCCAAACGATGCTGTGGGATTTGGCAACGGGCGAGCCGATCCGAGAAGTCCAAACCCGTCAGCTTCAATTATCAGTGAATCCTGTGCGATCGCGGTTAGTCAGAGCTTGATCGCCGCCAGTGTCCAGACGGAGCTAAACCTTTGGAGGCGGGAATCCGGGGAGCATATCACCGCATTAAAAGGCCATACAGGTTCGATTTGGGCGATCGCCATTGCTCCCGATGAAACCTGGCTGGCGACGGGGGCCTTTGACACCACGATTAAAATTTGGGACCTGCCAACCGGGGCCCTGCGGCTGACGCTGGAGGGCCATGGCGATCGGCTCAGATCCCTTGACATCAGTGCGGATGGCCGATGGATTGCCAGTGCGGGGGATGATTCTGAAATCCGGCTTTGGGATGCGAAGACGGGGGGTTGTCAGCAGATTTTGACGGGCCATCAGAGTCGAGTGCGGACCCTGGCGTTTCATCCCAATGGCCTGTGGCTAGTCAGTGGGAGTTTTGATGAAACAATTAGGGTTTGGGATATCGGTACAGGCGAATGTATTCAGAAGCTGGTGGCGAAGCTCTATGCGGGGATGGATATTACGGGGGCGAAGGGGCTGAGTGAGGGGACGATCGCCAGTCTTAAGGCCCTAGGAGCTGTGGAGGCCTAACCAAATCTTCCTGATGGCGGGGCGAAGCCTTGTATTAGGTCTATCGCGATCGTGACGGAGGTACAGCATTTGCCGGAGGTGCTAATCACCGCCACAGCATGTTTCACCAAAACTCCCTAGAGCAGATCTATTGCTCCCAGCGGGCGGCGGAAAATGCATCGCGTTTACAGAGCCTTCACGATCTTCAGGATGTCGTAGAGTTCGTTGCCGGGGTTGATGGGGGAGAAGAGTCGGGAGATGGGGCGGGCGATGTACCCCCGTACGATCAATCCATTCTCTAGACTTGATCAGGATCGACACCCAGCGATCGCAGCTTTTCCCGTAGGCGATCGGCCTCTGTCTCCGCTGCTAGTTTGGCCTCAGTCAGTGCCTCATTGGTTTCGGCAAGCTCCTCGGGTGTAAGGAGTTTGACTCCATTATCTTCTCTGTAGAAGCATAGGAGATCCCCTTCCACTGCCAAGCGGAGCTTTAGGACCGTACTCCGAGCATCTTTGATCAGCCGATAGCGATCTTCATCGAGCCAGTAGCCCTTGAGCTTATTTGGGATCCATTCACCCTTGGGATCGAATTGCCAATATTCCTGAACACCGAGCTGCTCATACAGCAGATGTTTGAAGCTTTCGTCTTCGCCTTTAGTGCCTTTGGATGTCACTTCAAAGATGATGGAGGGGACTTCACCCTCCTCCCAGATTTTGTAATTATCCCGGCCACCGCCCGCCACGTTAAAAATCACCATCACGTCCGGGGCCACCCGTAGACGCGGATAACCCTTGGCATAGTAGAGGAATTGATCGGACAACACTGTACCGGGCTTGTCGATCGATCGACTAAACTGCGCCGACTCTGCGGCCAAATATTGCTTCAACACTGAAAGAATGGCAAAGATCGCCATCAGATGGGCATAGGTTTCCGCCAAGGGTTGACCGTCCTCGCTGGGATAGAAGATTGCTTCTGCTGGATTGGCATCAACATTTTTCTCGATCGCAACGGTCATAGCCATCTACCCAGGGACAGATTACAACTCCATTATGCGACAGATCACGCCAGGGAGGATCGTTTGGGCTAAATATGCACCTCCACGGCCTCGATCGGATAAGCCACGCAGGCCAGAATATGACCGTCAGCGCGATCGTTCTCCGAAAGCGCCGCCGGAGTCACCTCGTAGCGTACCTTCGTCCCACAGGTCTTCACCTTACAGGCCCCGCAGGCCCCCATGCGGCAGGCACTCCGAATCGCGATGCCCTCCTGCTCCGCCACCTCCAAAATCGATAGACTGCCATCGGTGCTTACCTGATGGTTGGAATCCTTAAAGGCGATTGCCACCGCTACCGGATCATTCCCCGTCACTGTTTTCTCCAACGGCTCCGCCACTGACTGCTTGGTCATCCTCAAAACCGGGGCTCCCCCAAAACTCTCCTCCTGGTACTGCTCCATTGGGAAGCCCATGCCTTCAAGGGTTTCCCGCACATGCTGCATAAACCCATTTGGCCCGCAGACATAGACTGATCGCATCCGCCAGTCCGGCACCGTTAGCTCCAGCATGGCTTCCGAGATCCGCCCGGTCAGGCCCATCCAAGCACTTTCCTTAGCCTGGGTCAGCGTTACCAGCAATTGGAAATTCGACATCTGGGCCGCCATGGTTTCCAATTCCGATCGACAGACAATATCCTCGGGTTTGCGGGCACTATGCAAAAACACAATGTCGCGATCGACAGCGTATCCTGGACCATCCGCGCCATCGACAGCATCGGCGTAATCCCACTGCCCGCCGAAATCAGCAGCATCTTCTCCGGTAAATCTGGCATACAGGTGAAATTCCCCATGGCACCACCGACTAGCTTGAGGCGATCGCCCACCCCAAAGCTGTCATGCATCCAGTTGGAAACCAAGCCGCCATCCACTCGTTTAATTGTGACGGATAGATGATAGGGTCTAGTCGGCGTGGAAGAAATAGAATAGGGCCGCAGAACTGACTTGCCCTCGATTTCCACTTCAATAGTCACAAACTGCCCCGGCAGATAGTCAAACAGCATCGACTCCTGGGCCACCAGACAGAAGGTCTTGACATCCTCGGTTTCTTGGATAATGCGATCGCAGCGGCACCAGACATCCTGATTGCTCCATTGGCCGAGGGTTTGGAGGCGATCGCCCGTGGCGATGGGCGAAACCACGGGGGACTCAATTTCCTCAATATAGATAAAGGTTTCACCCAGTTGTAATAGATCACCCACATTCAGCACATAGGCGGCTTCTAATTGGACGCGATCGCCATTGAGAATGGACCCGGAGGTGCTGCCCATATCCGTGAATTGGTAGGCATCATCGGCGTAGGTAATGGAGCCATGCAGGCGACTAATTTCTGGGCCATCTAACAGGACATCGCAGTCAGGATTGCGGCCAATTGACCATTGGGGATTGCTAGAGGTGGGGGCGAGATTGTATTTCTTGAACTGCTGGGTAGTGAAATTGACGGCTTTGAGTTGCAGCATGGTTTTGGTAGTGGGGTTAACGGGGTTTGGTGGGCTTGATGACGTGGTGGGGGTGGCGTCATGGGGTTGATATGTTTGGCGATCGTCGCGGCGATCGTGGTAGCGCTTCTGACTGATTGGGCGGAGGTTGGTTTTGACGGGGGCTGGGCGAACTGGCTGTGCTGGTTGATGATTTCGGCGAGGGTGTCGAAATGGACCGCATCTTCAAGTTTGAGTTCTCGCCGCAGTTTTTCGCAGAATTTGAAGCTGACTTGGAGCGTCGCGGTCTTCTGCTCTAGGCAGTCTTGAAGCACACTAGGACTTACGCATTGACAAAAAGCTGGTGGTATGTGGGTGGCGGTGGTCAGATTCACCAAATTGAGGCTAACCCACTGATTTAATTGACTTAAAGCCCATCAGGACGAGAGACTAATGGCTGTGCC
>JAAUSA010000103.1 GCA_012031975.1 Alkalinema sp. RU_4_3
GGGATCTGCCCCCCGTCCAGCCCCTCAGAAAAACCCGAAGACATCCTTCGTCGCCAGCAAATCCCACCCACCACCTTGCCCGGTAGCCCCACCCCACCCTCCCAGACCCCAGACAAGCCGATGGTCAAAGACCGACCGGAGGTCATCGCCCCAGGGGACCAAACCTTCACCGTCAAGCGCTTTGTCCTAACCGGGAGTCAGGTGTTTAGCCAAGCCGAGATCGATCGCGTCACAGTGGTGTTTCTGAACACCCCGATTACCTTTGCCCAGGTGTTGGAGGCGCGATCGAAGATCACCGAACTCTACGTCAGTCGCGGCTACATCACCACCGGAGCCTATATTCCAGAGCAGGATTTCCAGGAGGGTGGGGATCTGCAAATCGCTGTGGTAGAGGGATCGATCGAATCTATTGACATCCAAGGCAACGGACGTTTGAACTCCGGTTACCTGCGGAGCCGGGTCGCCCTGGGTGCCAAAACCCCACTGAATCGGGAGCAGCTCCTAGAAGGACTTCAGCTCCTAAGGATTAATCCCTTGCTGTCCAATCTCTCCGCCACCCTCGAAGGGGGATCGCGCCCTGGGAAGAGCATCCTCAGCGTCAAGATCAAGGAAGCCGCTAGCTTTGCGACGGAATTTAGCTTGAATAACAATCGATCGCCCAGTGTCGGCAGCTTTCGTCGGGGCGTGCAGGTCAATGAAGCCAATCTGCTGGGGTATGGGGATGGGTTGACGATCGGCTACGGCAATACCGATGGCAGTCAATCCTGGGACTTTAGCTATAGCCTGCCAGTTTCCCCGCGCGATACGACCCTGAGTTTTAACTTTGGGGTGAGCAACAGCGATGTGATCGAACGGCCCTTCGATGCGCTCCAGATTGAGTCCGCATCGCGCTACTACGAACTCACCCTGCGCCATCCCCTTAGGCGTACGCTCACCTCGGAATTGGCCATGGGGTTGACCTTTTCGAGGCGGGAGAGTCAGACGAAATTGGGGTTTGAGAACATTGGGCCGTTTCCCTTGTCCGCCGGGGCCGATGACCAAGGGCGGACGAAGGTGTCAGCCGTACGCTTTTTCAGGAATTAACAAAACGTAGTGATAAACAGGTCTTGGCGTTTCGATCGCAGTTTAGCTTCGGGATTAATGCCTTTGGTACGACCAGCAATCAGGGGGATGTGCCGGATAGTCAATTCTTTACCTGGCGCGGGCAGGGGCAGTGGGTCCGGCTGATTGGCAACGATCCCGAGTCCCTGCTCCTCCTGCGGGTAGATGCACAGATCGCCGATCGCCCGTTATTATCGGTAGAACAGTTCGGTGTCGGTGGGGTCGATAGTGTGCGCGGCTATCGCCAAGATGCTTTGTTGACGGATAGTGGGTTATTTGGGTCGGCGGAGGTGAGGATTCCGATCGCCCGAATTCCCAAATGGAATAGCACCCTGATGATTGCGCCTTTCCTGGATTTTGGTCACGGCTGGAATCGAGCCCGTGAGAATCCTGAGGTCAGTACCCTATTTTCTGGGGGGCTGGGCCTGCGGTGGCGCGTGGGGCAACAGTTTACGGCGCGGTTTGACTGGGGGGTACCGTTCAAGGTGTTAAATTCCTCGGACAAATCCAGTCTGCAAGAAAACGGTCTCTACTTCTCTTTACTATGGAATCCTTCTTAAAATATTGTTGTGCTGCTTCTGTTGGCTTGGTGTTCGGCCTGGTCACCCCAGCCCTGGCTGAGGATGGTTTGATTCAGCAGGCTTCGCAACTGTACGCGGCCGGGCAGTTTTCCCAGGCGAAGGGCGTTTGGCAACGGGCGGCGGAGTCGGGCGATTCGGTAAGTCGAGCCGTGGCCCTGGGGAATTTGGCCTTGACCTTGCAGCAGTTGGGGGAATGGGAGGGGTCCGATGGCGCCATCACTCAAGGTTTGGGCCTAATTAAACAACCGACGGCCACCTACGCGCAGCTTTTGGATATTCAGGGGCATTTGGATTTTGGACGGGGGCGGTTTCAGCCTGCGCTCGATCGATGGCAGCAGGCAGAGACAATTTATACCCGTGAAAAAGATGGCGAGGGCGTGCGAATTAATCGATTGAATCAGGCCCAGGCGATGCAGATGTTGGGGTTGTTTGGCCAATCGGAGAAACTATTGGAGCTGTTGCAGGCGGATGCTCAGCAGCAGACAAATCCGCTCTTGAAGGTGCGAGAGCTGCGCAGCGTTATGGAGATTTCGGCAAAACTCGGACGCTACGATCGCCTCGATCAAGCCGAAGCCGTGGTGGCGGGCCTAGATGCCGATTTTGCGAAACTGTCTGGGCCGCAACAGCAGCAGGAAAAAGCCGCGATGCTGTTGAGCTTGGGGCATGTGAATCGCTCCCTAGCCGAACGCGATCGCGAAACCAGCCGTACCGAGACGCCCCTCCCGAATCCCCGCCAGCCTAAATACCTCTGTAAAAGCTATGCTGGGGCTGATCAGACGATCGCCAAGGAAGCCCTAGCACAGTATCAAAAGGCCAGTCAATTACAGAGTGATGGGGCGATCGCCCTGCAAAGTAATCTCAGTCAGCTCAGTCTCGCTCAGGAATTGGGGATTGATAGTCCCCAGCTATTGTCGCAAATTGAAGCTCAATTAAAAGGGTTGCCGCCTAGTCGATCGACGGTGTTTGCCAAAATTAATCTGGCCCAATCGTTGCTGTGTTCGTCACAAACGTCGGATAAGGCGATCGCCCAGCATTTGGCCAGCGCGATCAACCAGGCCCAACGCATTCAGGACAAGCGGGCTGAGTCCTACGCCCTCGGGACAATGGCCAAACTTTATGAGCGGCAGGTAAACTTCATTCAGGATTCTTCTACGGCGAAAACGCAGCTTAATTATGCGAAGGAGCTTTCGGAAAAAGCTTTGGTGATCGCTAATTCGATCGATGCCATGGATATTAGCTATCAATGGCAATGGCAATTGGGCCGAATTCTGCGCAATCTTGGCGGCGAGGCCAATCGCAAACAGGCGATCGAGGTTTATTATCCCCAGGCCGTCAAGTCCTTAGAGCGCGTCCGGGGTGAATTGACAGGCACCAATCCCGATGTGCAGTTTTCCTTCCGGGAGGATGCGGAACCTGTCTATCGGGAGTTTGTCGATCTGCTGCTCGATGATCCCAGTCCCAGTCCTGCAAGGTTGAACCAGGCGATCGAGCTGATGGATTCCCTTCAGGTGGCCGAGTTGGAAAACTTCTTCCGCTGTGTGCTCTCGCAGTTGGTGCAGGTCAGTCAGGTGTCCCAGAAGCAGGATCCCGAGGCGGCAATCTTTTATCCGATTATTCTGCCCGATCGCATCGAAGTGATTTTGCAGTTGCCCAATCAGAATCCCATTCGCTATAGCCAAAAGATTCCAAATGCTGGCCAGGAAGTGGAACGGACCACCCTCGCCCTGCGGGATGCCCTGGTCAATGACGTATCCTATGCCTCGGAATATCGGCAGCCGGGAGAGAAGATCTATCGCTGGTTGATTCAGGCGGCGGAGCCGGAGTTAGAAAAGGCAAAGGTCAAAACCCTGGTGTTTGTGCTTGATGGCGAATTGCGGAACGTGCCGATCGCCGCCCTCTGGTCTGGCAAGGCGTTTGTCATCCAAAAATATGCCGTGGCCGTGACGCCGGGCTTGAAACTCCTCGGGCCGAAACGCTTTGAGCAGCAGGGCTTTAAGGCTCTAATCGGAGGTTTGACAGGCAGTGACCAAACCCGGATTGGGGTGGCCCCAGAGGAGCGGCGATCGAAGACATCCGTTTCCCGCCAGGAGTTTGGCCCCCTGCCCTTTGTCAAGCGGGAAATTGAAAAACTCCAGGCGGTGATTCCCCAGTCTACGGTGCTAGTCGATCGCCAGTTCGTGCCGGAGAACTTAGCGAAGAGCCTGAAACAGGAGTCTTTTCCGATCGTCCACTTAGCCACCCATGGTATTTTTAGCAACAATCCCAAGGAAACCTATCTAGTCACCGCCGACAACCAATATATCGACCTCGATCGCTTGCAAGACCTCCTGCGCCAGGGCAAAGGCAATCGCCGGGAAGCCCTAGAACTCCTCACCCTGAGTGCCTGCGAAACCGCTAAAGGGAATCGTCGGGCGACCCTGGGGATGGCGGGGGTGGCGATTAGGGCGGGGGCCAGCAGTACGGTGGCGACGCTTTGGTCCGTGGACGATCGATCGACGGGCAAGTTGGTGGAGCAGTTTTATAGCAATTTGCGGGAGTCGATCGGCAAGCCGGGCGGGGAAACGCGCATCCAAGCGTTGCGGCAGGCTCAATTGACGCTGCTGGAAAATAGGCTGAACTGGGGAAAGGATGAGCGATCGGGTGGGGACTATAGCCATCCCTATTATTGGGCACCGTTCATCATGCTGGGCAATTGGTTGTAGAGGAGCCGCCCCCCAACCCCCAATACTGGGGACTTCCGAACCAAATTGTTTTTAGGAGATGATCTAATGCGGAAAATAATATTTAGCCTTGCATCAATTGCTATGGCGTTTGTCATCCCAACGCCCGCCCTAGCCCAGGTAGTGAATAACCTAACGCCCGATGCAACATTGGGGGTAGAGAATTCGATTGTGACACCCGATCGCATCACCGGCGGCGCAACAAGCGGGAGCAATCTGTTCCATAGTTTCCAAGAATTCTCCGTCGGCACGAATCAAACGGCTTGGTTTGACAATGGGGCCACGATTCGTAATATCCTCGTCCGGGTCACAGGTCGCAACCTCTCCAATATCGACGGCACCCTGCGGGCCAATGGTGTGGTGGATTTGTTTGTGCTAAATCCCAACGGGATTGTTTTGGGGCCTAATGCCAAGTTAGAAATTGGTGGGACCTTTTCTGCTTTGACAAGCAACGCCATTCCTCTCGGCCCCAATGGTTTGTTCCGAGCCGATGCACCGGAGCAGAGTCAGCTCCTGGATATCAAACCCAGTGCGGCGTTTAATCTCGCCCAGCTTCCGCCCCAGGGCAATATTCAGGTCAATGCGAATCTAAATACGAATGGGCAAAACGTGACCTTGGTGGGAAAGACGATCGACATCACAGGCAACCTGACCAATTCCGCTCCAGTCGGCTCTACCTTGACCGTGCGATCGCTCAATGACATTAATATTACAAAACTCCAGGCCAATAATCCCACGGGCGCAGAACTCTACGTCCCCAGTCCCGCAACCATTGCACCCCTGCGATTCAACCTGGAATCCAGCGGCAATATTACCCTGCAAGATAGTGATCTCGGCCTCTACGGCGGGCAGTTTCAGGCCACGGCACCGGGGAAAATCATCCTAGAGCGATCGCGTCTCTTGAGTCGAAGTTCGATCGCCCAGCCCGCCGAAGCGATTACCTTGCAAGCGGGCACCGTAGAACTCAAAGGGCAATCCGCACTCAAACCCTTCAGAGGGAATTTTGAAGATACCAGAGGCCGCGAAGATGCCACTGCCATTACGATCGCCACAGATAGCACCATTCAAGGCGCAACGGGGATTACAGCCACCGAGATCCAACTGACCTCGACCAATCCGATTATTATCGAAAACACCCGCCTTAACCAACCCCGCATCAAAGCCAATGGCACCGGAGAACCGAAGTTTATTCCTGCCTCCGCCGATGATCGAAATCTCAACGGTCAGCGATCGGACCTCTATCCTATCAATATTGTCTTGGATACAAAGCAAAATGTTACGCTGAAAAATACGGCGATCGGACCTCGCGGCGGTGGATTTAGTGTCAATACCGACGGTGACTTTAACTTTCTAGCCACCACCCGCATCTACAACGACAATTACACCAATCAAGCCTCGGGAAACGTTTCAATTCAAGCCAGAAATGTCAACCTGGCAGGACGCGAGGGCATCAGCAGCAATGCCCTCGCGGGAGGGCGCGCCGGAGACATTCGGCTAACGGCAGTGAACAATATAACCTTCAAAGATACAGGGGTCGGGTCTAACACGGTCAATCGCGGCGATGCGGGCAACGTCATCCTAACGGCAGGCAACCTGATTACGGCATCCGTTGCTGGCATTGGCAACCAATCAGGGTTTAACTTTAGCAACTTTGAGAACAATCGCCAAGTTACAGGCAATAACGGCAGAGTAGAATTTCAGGCCAAGACCATAGATGTGGGCAGCTTTGGGGTGAATATCGATCACTATGGGCTAGGCGGCGGTGGGCTGATTTCACTGAAGGCGGATGAAGATATCAGCATTGGGGGCGGAGGCTATACGAGTAATGGCAAAGGCGTTTCTCCGGGGGCCGATGTCGTGATTCAAGCGGGCAGAACCTTAACCTTAAAACGGAGCTCCGGGATTAGCACTTCCGCCGAGCGAGAATCCCAGGGTGGCAATGTTCGGATTAGTGCGAATCAGGATGTTGTTCTGCTCGGCAGTATTTCAACCACCACCAAAGGAGAAAAGAAAGCAGGCGATATTTCCATTACATCACCCCGGATTGACATCACCCAAGAATCCTATCGAGAAGGCAGAACTGACAGAATAGCCCGAGGTACGATTTCCAGCTATACAGGCACACCTCAAGAAAAGAGTCGGCCCATCGCCTTGGGCCAAGCGGCAATATTGCCTTAACAGCCCCTGAGGGCGATATTTTCCTGCGATCGGGAGCCGGCATCGTCAACACCAGCTTTGCCGACTCCCTCGGGGATACGGGCAGTATTCTGCTGCGATCGAAGAATCTAACCGTACAACGGGGCAGTCAGATTCTCACCCTGACCAACGGTGGGGGCAAGGTTGGGTTAATCGATGCTTCTGCCACCGGGACGATCGCCCTAGGCGGCACCTCAGACAATGGCCAATCCCCCAGCAGTATTTTGAGTACCCGCAACAAAGGCGAGGGTCAATCGGGCCAGGAAATTAAACTTAACGCCCCGCGATTAGAGATCTCCGGGGGTGCGGGGATTATTGCCAGTAGCCTGGGCGGCGGGAATTCCAATGACATTAAGATCGAAGCGGATGCCATTGTATTGAATGGCAGTAATACATTTGTCGATAGGAACAATAAATCGACCACCTTAACCAGCGGCATCCTGACCTCCGTGGGCATTGCCAATCTGCCCGCCGCTGGATCGGGCAGACTGATTCAGGAAAATACCGTCTTTGGCGCCTCCCCGACCACAGGCGTCATCAACACCACACTCCAGCCCCTCACCAGTCCCGGCCAGAGTAGCGCCAGTGCCAGGGGCAACAGTGGTAACATTAGCCTCCGGGTCGATCGCCTAGATATTACCGATGGGGCACAGTTAATCACAGCAATTTTAGGCGAAGGAAAAGCGGGCAATGTCACCGTCGAATCCTCGGGCAATATTCGTCTCGCCGGGCAAGCTGGGATCAGGGCAGACTCAGGATCGGGCCAGGGCGGCAGCATTGAGCTGGTGAATCCCCAGGGGGTGCTGTTTTTGCGCGGCAATAGCAAAATCTCAGCCTTCAGCCGTCGGGTGGGCCAGGATGGCAATATTACCATCAACACTGGCTTCCTCGTCAGTGCCCCCAGCCCCGTCAATGGCACCCCCACAGGCGACAATATTCTCAACCAAGGCAACGATATTTTTGCCATTAGCCTAGATAATTTGCTCAAGGGCGGACGCAGCCTCGGCAACAATGTCAAACTCACCGCCCAAGGCGTCCTCGGCTTCAAATACCAAACCCAACCCACAGCGGGCGACGACATCCTCGCCACAGGCAACGTCACCCTCAATCTCCCTGACATTGATCCGTCTCGGGGTCTAACCGTGCTTCCCACAGGCCCCATCGACGTTTCCCAAAAATCGATCGCACCTGCAACCCCAACAGCAACAACAGCAGCACCTTCATCACCCGAGGCAACGGCGGCCTGCCCGCCAATCCCACCCATCCAGCGACCCCCAACGGCTTGACTCGTCTGGCCCAAGTCCCAGACGGTGGTTCAAAACTCCCCAGCGCCGATCGCCCCCAGGCCCAAGCACCCCTAGAGGCCCAAACCTCCACTCGCCTGGCCAACGGCAAAATCCGCCTCCAAGCAACGTCCCAAGCCGCCCCGGCCCCGCGATCGAATTGTCTAGCCAACTAAACCCCTAATCGATCGGCTTCTCAAACCCACTTTCCACCAGCATCTCCTCAAACCCCTTCGTCTGCAACTGTCCGCCTTCCACTAAAGCGGGCATTGCATCTAGATCAAAACCAGTCTGGGCATAGATCGCGGCCTTGTCCTGGGCAGAACTTGCCTTGGCGAGTTGACTGGCGATCGCATCCTCCAGCCCTTTATGCATCACCAATCCCTTAAAGGTCACCGTTTCCCGCGTCCCTTGGCAGCGCAGCGTAAAGGCCCAACTGTAGGTCGTATCCTTCTCCAACAACTCTGGTAATTGCACCTTCACCATGCCGGGGGTCTTAGCGATCGGCACATTCAACGGTGGATTGATCACCCCACTGCCCCGTTTTGGGCCACTGGCATAGTCCAGCCGAAACTCCAAACTCGCCACATTGGCCGAATCATCCGGCACATAGAAATAAAACACAGGTGCTTTGGTCGCCGTCAAATCAGGCCGATTTCCCTGCTCCGGTAAAAAGCCATCAGCTCTCCCTGGGGCTGGGCATTCTTTTTCAGACAGACCCCACTGCGCTTTGCCCCCGAGGCCCGCTTAAAGGGGCGCTTCGTTGGAGCCGCCATGGCCGCCAGCCCAAGAACATCCAAGAGAAAAACAACAGCGATCGATCCAGCCAGTAAGCTTGCTTGTAATGTCACCATGGGAAGACCTCAGATAAGGAGCCGAAACGCAATCATGACTATCTACGACGGACTTTTTTCCATTATTCACCTCGACAGAAACCGCAGTCGTTTCTCCAGCAGCCAAATCAACCCCATGGTCCCCCACAACCCCAGTATAACGGGAATCCCAGGGAGCCAAACCTGTTGCAGAAAAGCCCCATAGCTGACCAGGGGCAGGGCCACCCCGAGGAGCAACGCCCCGAAGATGCGCCGCCGCGCCGATCGCCACCGCCAAAGCATCCCCCCCGCCAGCAAAGAACCCCCCATAACCGCCAGCATCTCCCCCCACTGGGGCCAAGACCGCATCACCGGCGTCTGCCGCAGCAGTTGGCGAATCACATGGATATGAATCATCACGCCGTTTTGCTGGCCGATCGGGGTGGCATGGGTATCTTCACTGCCCCCCAGGTTGTAGCCAATCACCACAACGCTGTCCTGGAATAGCTGCTTGAGTTCGCTTTCCGTATTCAAATACAAAATATCCTGAAGGCTATAGGGCTGAATATTTCGACTAGAGGAATGGTAATTCACCAGAATCACATCCTCCCCAAACTCGTCGGCCTCCCCCTGATAGCCCCCAAAGTCAGCGGGCAAACGGCGGTTTAAATTCACCGAGGGCGCAACCTGCTTAGCAATTTGCCAGGCAAAGGATTGCTCCGAGGCGCAGGCGGATCCGGGGCGCGCAGCCATCTGTAGAACATAGCGGCGGATGATTCCATCGGCATCGGGCAGGAGCCCATCGGCATAGCCCACGGCTTTTTGAGGGGACAGTGGAGGAGGCGCGATCGAAGGTACCGCTTGGTTTTGGAACTGGTCATCCTCGCCCATTTGGCAGGCCGACACGAGATGAGGTGTGGCCTGTAGGGTATTGAGTAATTGTTTATACCCGGCGACATCGGGCTGGGGAGCATCCCGGAAGATATCTAGGCCCACCACCTTGGGCTGATAGCGATTAATTTTAGTAATCAATTCCGCCAGGGCGCGATCGCCAATCACATTGCCCTGGCCTAGGGTTTGGGTGTCCTGCTTGGTAATGCCGATCACGCGAATCTTCGGCATCTCGGGAATGGCTGTCGTGGGCCGACTGAATTGGAGCTTTGTCATTTGGTCGTAGGCCCAGAGTTCCGATCGCTGTAAAACGCCGATCGATCGCACCCCCAGAAGTAGACAGCCCACTAGCAGACTAATCGCCAGGACACCCCGCAGTCGGAGTTTGCGGACTGGATTGGAACGGTGGGAGACAGGCGTTGGGATTTCTGTGGGTTGGGTGAGGCGATTCCAGTTGAGGGATGCCATGGCGGGGTTTTGGAACAGGATGGGGAGCCAGCTCGCACAGGGGAAGTCGCCTTCGAGGCTTTGCAACCATTCCCTGGCTTGACGGACGGAGGCAGGCAGGGACTCGCCGAGGGAAAAGGCCTGCAGGAAATGCTTGAGGAATTCCTGGGCGACGCGATCGGGCACGGGCTCTCGCATGACAATGAACTGCGGAATATGCAATTGCTCTAGTTCATGGGCGAGTCCCAGTCCATCACAGGAGTTGAAAATGGCCAGTTTTAAACCCCGGTTGATCGCTTTTTTTAAGCCGTATTTCAAATCCTCTAGGCTTAACTGCTCCGTTTGATTAATATTCAGAATGCCTTGTTTTTCACTGCTATGGCTGTGCCCGGCAAAAAATAAAATATCCCAGGGCTGCTCCCAGAGATGGCGATAGAGCACCTGCCGCGACGGCTCGACTAAAAACATCACCTGGGAGTTTGGCGTTTTCTCTAAAAGCTGGCGATCGCTATCGGTATCGATGCCCCGGCGATCGCCCAGAATGGCCAGGATGCGCACCTTATCATGGTGCTGGGTTTCTGTTTCTAAGCGCTCCGAGGGAATGCTGAGGACCAGTTCGGCCTTGGGATAGCGTTCAATGAAGCCCCAACTGTGCCAGGGTAATTGATAGAGCCGGATATCCCTGGTGCGCAGCAGGATTTCCACCGGATCATCGACATTGAGCCCCTCGCGCAACCGCTGTTCAATTTCCTGGAAGCTGGGATGGGAAAGCCAATTTTTTAGGGCGGTTTCTAGGCGCTTACTCAGGTTGCGGCAGTCCTCTAATTGACAGCGCGATCCGGTTTCGATTGTCACACTCTCGACGGAAATTCGGGACTCCCCCCGCACTAGGCTTTGGCGATAGGCCGTTCGCCATTCTTCTAGCAAGGCGATTAATTCTAAGGCAGGCGGCAACTCCCCCACAGCTTCGCTAATCGGGCCGATCGTCCGATCGCTAATCTCCAGCGCCACCCGGAATCCTTCTTCTAACGATCCATCACAGCGCAGCAGGGCGCGTTTGCTCATAATGGGAATGGCCATGGGCTTAAAGGGCGAACTGCTCCGTGATAACGCGATCGTTGCAGGACACCTCTAGCTGAAACGCCTCCCCATAGCTGGCTCGGAACTGGAGGCGGATGGTTTCGGTGACGGTGCCTTGGCTTGGGCGATTTCTGCCCCTTCGGGACTGAGTAGACGCAATTCGGTTTCGCCGGGCAGATGGAGAGCATCGCCGATCGGATGGATCTGCACCTCAATTCTCGCTTCGGCATCGCTGACCGGGGTGAGTTTAATTAACAAACCCACGGAGCCATTGCCCATGGGCAGGACCTTCACCCGCTGGACCAAGGGAGCCGCCAGCTCTGCACTACTGCCCCTGGTACTCACGGCCAGGTTCTGGGGACCTAGGGCCGCTTCGATGGGCAGCCAGGCGCGATCGAATTGCCCCTGGAGCCAGGCCCCGAGGTTTAGGGTGGCTTCGCCCTGGCGCTGGCGATAGAGGGCGGCATGGTGTTTGGGCTGATCGAGGAGGGCGGCCCAGAGGCCAAAGGGCACCTCTAGGCGCGGCAGGAGTTCTGTAGGGGAGCCGAGGCGCTGGAGTCGAGGTTTGGGCTTGGGTGGTCGGAGGAGGGGGGCGGGGACTCTATGGCCGCTCGGGTTTGGTCCGAACTATAGCTAGCGGTACTGATGCCCAGAAGATTCAAATCCTTGGTCAGGGCTTCCATGCTCAGGTGATAGCTGCGGTTGCTCCGATCGAGCTGTCCGGACTGTTTGATTTGCTGGTGGGTGGCAAAGCCCGCGATCTGCAAGGTCTGCATATCTGGCATCAGGTAGATCGCTACGTAATAGTCAGCGGCCCAGCTTGGAATATCAATCCACTCCTGGGGAACTTCCAGCTCAGTTTGATCGACCACTTCAGAGGGAATTAGGACCAGCCGATGCCCACCTACCGTTACCACAGAACCATTGACCAGACCCCAGGTGCGATCGTTGGTGCGATCGTCCAGGCTATGGATGTCCAGGCCGAAGTCCGCCTTGAAGTTGGCCAAGCAGACCGCCAGGCAAACCTGGTTCAAGTAGGCATTCCATTGCGCCCAAGGATTGACTTGACGGCGGCGGCTCGCCCAGGCCTGGCTGTTGATGGGGGCCGGGATTGACTGGATCCAGTCAGTGGCATCAAAGTAAGTGGTAAACATGGACCTGGCTCCTGGTATGGGTGCGATTGAGGGGGTGATGCCCGATTAACGGTAGTAGGACTCTAGGCATTCCTTGAGGGCAATGCTGATGTGTCTTAGTTCGGATGGTTCTGGCTGTTTATTCACGCTGCCGAGCAGTTTTGTGAGAAGGGTTTCCTCGGCCTTTTTCAGCCGACGGGAGATCGTGGGCTGACTCATGTTCATGTTCAGGGCGAGGTCCTGCTGGGACAGGCGATCTTGGTAGAACAGGCGCAGGATTTCCTGGGCGGTGCCATCGAGTTCCCTAAGGGCCTGGGCAAGGGTGGTTCTGGAGTTGCGATCGTGCTGCTGGCGCTCCTGCTGGGTTTCTTCTTCGATGGCGGCATCGAGTAGGGAGGTGGCCAGGGGATCGGCCAGACTGTCCTGGACCTCCCCTTGCTCCTGGCCCGGTTTGGTTTTGTTGATGGAGTCGATCGAGGGTAGAGGTATTCTCGACTCCAGCGAGTCAGTTTGCTAAGGCGCGTTTCTAGTTGTTCGGCGGTCAACTTTGGGCTGGATGGGGAAATTTGCTGTGCCCGTTTGCTGTTGTAGAGGTGGGAGATCGCAGGCCAAAGGTTCGCCTCGGGCTTTTGCTTTTTGTCCAGGTCCGCCTCGGGGCTAGCCGGCACCATGATGGTCTTGAAGCAAACCCAGGCGAACTGGTATTCGTCTACTTCCCCAGGATTGACTCCCGCATGGACCAACACTTCCATCACCCGCTTTTGGCTGAGCTTGCGCAGCAGGGACCAGTCACTACAGACGTCAATGGCCCGGCGCTGGCGCAGGTAGTCCTTGAGTAGGTTGGTCAGGACGATCGATCCATAGCCCTTCAAGCTGGAGCCAAACTGGGGATTGAAGCTCTTCAGCACCCGCGCGGTTTCTGCGCTGCTGAGCTGGAAATAGTCGGCGAGGGTAAATTCTAGCTGGGGAAACCGTTGGGCGGTCTTTTGGGCGGTCCAGTAGCAGATTTCCTGGAGGTAGGCGGCTAGGTGCTGTTCGGCGGTGGGCTTTGGTGTGGTTTTGGAGGGTGCCTGGGGTTGCTGCTCCTGCCATATTTTATACCAGTACAGTGCCCAGATGGTGTCGGAGACCTGATCGCCCGGCGCGTTGGCATCCGTCAGGCATTTCTGCATATTGCGGCGGAGCCGGGGATCTGGAATCCAGTGACGGACGCGATCGCCCTCCAGGAAGGCAAAGGTGGAGAACTGTTCGAGGTGGGTATCACGCGATCGCATGGCAACTTATAAAAATATACTGTATCTATTTCTTGATCATAAAGAAATAATAGCATTTCCGTCATCTCTCCTTAGATAGAGTTTTTTTAAGTTTTAGCAAGCTATCAATTTTGTCAATGGTAATTCCAGCGATAACGTGCTCTTCGGTACGAACAATGCCGATACGATCAACGGCAATGGTGGTAGCGATACCATCCATGGCTACGCCCAAACCAATGGCGGCAATCAAAACCGCTTTGAGATCAGCAGCTCAGGGCTTTCTTTTGGTCAATTAGCCTTTAGGGACACGGCCCAGGGTGTAGAGATTAGCACCAATGGGGGTGATTTGCTGGCGATCTCACGGAAACCTTTTCGCTACGCTGCCGCCCCGCCCCGCGACTGGAAGCGGGCTAACACCTCAAAGTCCCTTCAGGACTGAATTTGGAGGCTATCTTATCCACTGTATCCCCTAGAGCAATCTCCAGGCTTTAGTCCTGAAGGGACTTCCAAGCTGTTAGCCCGCACTTCCAGTCGCGGGTGGGCCGGGAGCGCAGTGACAAATTTTCTGTGGGAGGATTGTTGAATTTGGAATTGCTGATCACCAAACCTACATACAGTTTCAAAGTCGCCCGCGCTTCCCATCACAACCGATCGCCAAAATAAGCCCGATACAACTCACTCCGAAACGTCACATCTACCCCTTTCCTCCCCAAACCCCCACAAAAATCAATGATTCGTCAAACTTGCGGGGGATTAAATCTTCAATAAGTATAAATGCTGACAGTTTTACTAGGGTGCGATCGACATAATCAACCCAAGCTAGAAAGCTCATTTCATAGATCTCTCCCTCCTATTTCAGTCGTAGCACCGCCAATTGGCGGTGCCGACTTTTTTCTGGTGTCTATTTTTGTGAGGAATCAGCCATGCAAGCACCATCCACGGGTCAGATGACCTGGCGTCTCCCTGGCCAGCTAGAGCCCCTGCTTCATCTCCGTCTCAGCGCCCTGGACGACTGGAAACCCTATACAGAATGTCCGCAATATAGCGTGCCCGATCACCCAGATTTGTCCGCTGGCTATACAACCTTCGTCAGCCTGCTCAAACAGCAATGGCAAATTGTGAAATAGTAGGTTTCAATTTTTAGGGTAGACAAAAAAGGGGGGATGAGCCAAGCCCATCCCCCCTTCTAATGTTTAACCCTCTTTTGTTAGAGGGTGTTTGAAAAGTCGGAGAATGTAGCAAATTAGCCTGCGAGCCTACGGAGCATGTTCCGAATCATGGCTAGGTAAATCATATTTTCTGCTGTTGCAGGTAGCAATTCATAATCCCTCACTAGGCGACGATGATTCATTAACCAACCAAAGGTCCGTTCTACCACCCAGCGTTTCGGGAGTAAAACAAACTTGCGCTGCTCTTTGGGCCGTAATACCACTTCCAAGACCCAGTGCAACGTATCCATAACCCAGACCAGAAAAGGATTCCCAGAATACCCACTATCGGCCCAAACTACAAATAATCGGCTCTGGCGCTCTGGGGACATCTGATGGACCTGCTGTAATACTTGTTTCCCCCCTTCACGCTCTGGCATACTGGCAGCACTCACAAACACCCGCATGATTAGACCTAGACAATCAACTGTCATATGTCGTTTACGACCCTTAATTTGCTTGGCTCCGTCATAGCCTACGGCTTCATGGACCCTGGTTGCTGATTTGACGCTTTGGCTATCGAGCATGATTGCAGAAGGACTCAGTTGACGACTATCCGCGATTCGACAGTAGTCATGAAGTGCATCATGAATCTTTATCCATGTTCCATCTTTTTTCCATTGACGAAAATAAGTGTAGACTGTTTGCCAAGCTGGAAAATCGTGGGGCAAGGCCCTCCAGCGACACCCTTCAGAGATTAGATAAAAAATGGCATTGAGAATCTGCCAAAGATCGACACTACGAGGTCTTCCACCCGGCTTAGCTGTAGGTAGAAATGATTCCAGCAGTTCAAACTCTTCAAGATTCAGATCACTGGGATATGATGTAGACATAGTTCTCCGGGGCTTAACGTGTTGTATACGTCTAGCTTATACTCGGAGAGCTTTCTTTACACCCTTCTGGACTTTTCAAACACCCTCTTAGCCCGCACTTCAGTCGCGGGCCAAACCTTGAATCTTCGATCGACTAAAGCTATACTAAACTCGCTCCACCGCAACAAATCCTACTATGAGTCGATCGAAATCGAAGGCCTATAATGACAAGCTCAATGCAGACTTTCAGACCCTCATTGATGACCTAAAACTCGATCCGCTCCAAAAAAATTATTTAAAATCCCGCTGGCTCGATCAAGTCCTCTGGATCGAAAATCGCGCCGTCAATATGCGCAATTGGTACCGCCGTCTGCGGGTCGCTCGATCGTCGCCAGTGCCCTGGTGCCCCTGATGTTGATGGGGGTGAGTTTTAGCAAAGATGAAAGAATTAATAACTGGATCAGAGCCGCCACCGCCGCCGTCAGTGCCGGGGTGACCGTGGCCGTGGCCGTGGAAGAACTCAATCAATTCGGCGACAAATGGTATCGCTATCGGCGATCGGTAGAACTGCTCAAATCCCACGGCTGGCAGTTTTTTGAGCGCACGGGCATTTACCGCAAATACGAATCCCACGCCACCGCCTTTGCCGACTTTACCGAACAGATCGAAACCATCATTCAGCGAGATGTTGAAGTCTATATCGAAGATGGTATTCAAGCCCTAAAACGCATCGACCCCAACCCGATGGATAATGTTCCACCCCCCACCAATTAAGTTTATGTCGTAAACCAAGACGACCGGGATCGCCCCAGGGTATACTGCCTATTACAGAAGGCTTGAGCTGCCTGTTATCACAATCGGGACTTAAGCCAATCCTTTCACGGGCCGCGCATCGGCTGGGATACCTATGGGTAAACTGTTCGTCCTTGATACCAATGTTCTGCTCCATGACCCCATGGCCATGTTACGGTTTGAAGACAATGATGTCATCCTGCCGATCGCCATTATCGAAGAGCTCGATCGCTTCAAAAAGCAGCCCGAGATGACCGGACGCAATGCCCGTCAGGTGTCTCGGATGCTAGACGAGCTTCGGCAAAGGGGGCACCTGACCCACGGTGTGATGC
>JAAUSA010000104.1 GCA_012031975.1 Alkalinema sp. RU_4_3
GTCGATCCCGACCTCCAACCCGAAATCCAAGCCCTCCTCACTCAAACCCCCACCAAGGAATCCCTCCGCAAAGTCCTCGCCCAACTCGGCAAACGCCAGCAATACCTCGTCCTCCTCGCCGACGACTACGACGCAGCCCTCCGCCCCACCGACAGCTACAGCGAAACCGACATGGTCGCCTTCGTTAGCGACTGCCGCAACCTCACCTCCCACGCCCGTGAGCGCGAACACCTCTCCATGGTCGTCACATCCCTGCGCCGCCTCAACGACCTCGGCCCCCGCCTCCAACCCGGCAGCTCCCCCTGGTACAACCATTACCTCTTTCTCCCCCTCAAACCCTTCCCCGACACCGACACCGCCATCCTGCTGGCCGGACTGCCCATGACCCCAGGCCTCCGCGACGGCATCCGGGAAATGAGCGACGGCCACCCCGCCCTATTGCAAAACGCCGGACACCTGCTGTTTCGAGAACTGCGATCGGGCCAAGTCCCCAACCCCATGGCCTTCGCCCGCGACTTCCGCAGCGCCACCAGCCACCTGTTTGAAGCCCAATGGAACCTCGCCAGCGACATCGAACAAACCCTGATGATGCTCCTGGCCCTCCTGAACCTCAAGGGCAAAATGCAGCAAAAGCAGTATGACCTCGGGGATATCACCATGGTATTCAGCCAAAAGGAACGGGAACTCTTGAACCTAGTGGACCAAGGCGTGCTCATCCAGCGGGGCCGAGCGGGCGATCGCTTCCCCTTTGCCTTTGCCTCCTCCATGATGGAATGGTGGGTGGTCGAGGAGTTGGAAAACAGCAACGAAGCCTGGCTGGGCGATCGCCAAAAGGTTTTCCTCAACCTGATGAGTCATCGCCAGGCCCAGACCGTCACCGCCGCAATCCAGTGGCTGTGGGGTCACCGGGACCAGTTGCCCTCTATAGTCGAGTGGCTAGCCAAGGTCTCCAGTGCGTTTCCTAAGGGATTGATGTAGCGAAAGATGTTCTGCCGAACAAGATTTCCTGATTTCCCTTCCGAGGAAACGATCATATGATTAACAGATGATCGGCTGTTCGATCGATTCAAGGGTCCTCTTCCAAAGGCGAAGCTGGGAAATTCTCACCCAGCATGAGGCACGTCTAGGAGTCTCAAAACAATGATAATGGTTGCCAGTCGTAGAAACCCCTATATCATTGGCCGTCCCGTCAGCGAACCGAGCGCGTTTTTCGATCGTGAAACGCTCTTTCAGTTCGTGGTGGACAACCTGGAGCAAAACGCCCAGGTGCTGCTGCTCCATGGCCAGCGCCGCATCGGCAAGTCTTCCATACTGACCCAAATTCCCGTCGAACTGGCCAACCTCCCCTACAGCTTTGTCGTCCTCTCCCTCGAAGGCAAAAGCCAAAAACGGCTCTCCCAGGTCCTCCACGAACTGGCCGTCGAAATCGCCGAAGACCTCGAATCCCCCATTACCCCGCCGTCAGAACTCCACCTGCGCAAACAGCCCGATCGCTTCGCCGATGAATTCCTCGTCAGCATCCAGGCCCTAATGCCAGGGAAGAAGCTGGTGCTGCTGTTCGACGAGTTTGATTCCCTCGGCAACTTTAGCCCCGAAGCCGCTGCCACCCACCTATTCCCCTACCTGAGCCAGGTGATCGAACGCCACAGGTTCCTGCATATTATTCCGGTGATCGGTCGCCGTTTGGAAGACCTCCCGACCTTGCTTGGGCTATTCCGCACGGCGCCGAGCTATGAGATTGGCCTGCTCGATCGCGCCAGTACCTACCAGCTCGTCACCCAACCCGTCCAGGGCGTACTCCACTACGAAGAAAGCGCCCTCCAGGCCATCTTCGAGTTCACCGCCGGGCACCCCTACTTCACCCAAGTACTTTGTTTTGCGATCTTCTCCGCCGCACGCGAGGCCGACTGGTGGCAGGTAACGGACGAGGATGTGCGCCAGTCGATCGATCGCGCCCTAGAACTGGGCGAAGGGGGACTCGCCTGGTTCTGGGATGGGTTGCCTATTGCCGAACGGGTGTTCTTCTCCGCAGCGGCGGATGTGGCGGAACTGAAGCAACCGGCATCGACGGACTTTTGCGGATCCGAAATAAAAGAAGGTGAGCCCCTATCCTTGCTCGAAGACTCGGGGATCATCCTGACCGAATGTCTCCATAAGGCCCAACGCAACCTGCTGGACTGGAAATACCTGCGCCAAACCCGCCGGGTCGATGCCCCCGAAACCGTGGTGCGCGGCAGCTACCGGGTGACCATCGAACTGGTGCGCCGCTGGCTGGTCCGCCGCCATGGCATCAAGCAGGAAATGTGGGAACTCGAAGAACTCAACCCCGAGGTGCGATCCTTCTACGAAGGTGCCCGCGAAGCCCGGCAACGGGGCGATCTCACCAATGCCATCCGCGCCTACGAAACCGTCTACACCACCAACCCCAACCACCTCAGCACCCTCTTTGAACTGGCCGAAAGCCTGCTCACCACAGAGGCCTTCAGCCAAGCCATGGAACTCTACGGCCGGGCCTACCTGGTCGATCCCCTGCGGGCCAAGGATGGCTGGATCCGATCGCTCCTGGGCGCCGCTCGGCTCCTGGGCGATCGCGGCGATTTCCTAGGCGCAGAACGCCTCCTGCAACAGGCCCTAGATCTGGATCCTCAAAGCGAAAAAGCAGTGCAAACCCTAGCCGATATCCAAGCTAAAAAAGACCAGCCCCTGCGCCGAGGCCTCTCCTGGGGGCGGTTTATGCCGGAGTGGAAGTGGAACTTGTTTGGGCGAGAGGTGGGGACCAGCGATCGTGATAAAGGGAATCCATCCAAATCTGACGATAGGTAGTTTCCTTTCTGGGGCATATCCCCTATACTTGTAAACTGGTTACAATGTGAGATCATGTATTCGGTATCGGCTTGCTTGTTCTAATTTCTGACAGTGAACGCTCCGATTAACTTGTTTCTCCTAAAAACGTTTTTTGGAGTTGTTCAGTCCTATGTCAATATACGTCGGCAACCTGGCCTTCAGCGTCACGCAAGATGATCTGAATGAAGTGTTCGGGGAGTACGGTAAGGTCAAGCGAGTGCAGGTTCCTGTAGATCGCGAGACAGGTCGCCCACGCGGGTTTGCATTTGTGGAAATGGAAACCGACGCCCAAGAAGAAGCAGCCATTGCGGAACTTGATGGTGCAGAATGGATGGGCCGGGATCTTCGCGTTAACAAGGCGCGTCCCCGTGAGGAACGTCCCGCTGGCGGCGGCGGTCCCCGCCGGAACAGCTGGGGCGAAGGTGATGGTGGCGGTGGCGATCGCCAACGTTACTAGGCACCTGACCCAGGCATTTTGCCAAGTTTGTTCTGGGTGGCCTTGGTGTTTGCTATTGTCTGAAGATCGGTTGAATATTGAGTCTCACTACCATCAGCCCCGAGAAAGAAGGAGTTAAACCGGAATGGCCCAAGTGATTGTTGGAGAAAACGAAGGTATCGAATCTGCGCTTCGACGCTTTAAGCGTCAAGTTTCCCGTGCAGGTATTCTTCAGGATGTGCGCAAAAACCGTCACTTTGAGACGCCCCTCGAAAAGGCCCGTCGCAAAGCTAGCGCCCGCCGTAAGCAAGGCCGTTTCCGTCGTTAAGTCTTTCGGAGCTGGGCATTGAGCTAAAAAGGGCTGATCCCCTAGGGGATCAGCCCTTTTTAGTGGGCGTTGTGTTGATGCAACGGACGATTCAACTAACTGAGCGTCTCTTGCTCCGAAAAGAATGCCGTAAACGCCCGCAGGTAGGGCGAAAACTGCATCATGTCGTCGGGGAGCAGTCGGTGGTGGAGTTCCCAGGCGATCTCTTCAAGCATTTCCTGGAGCAGATCCCAGGTGACATGGAGACGCGGATAGAGCAGATTGCAGAGGGGAAAGAGACGTTGCTCCACGATTTGGGTGTTCCCTTGCAAACTCGACAGCCCTAGATAGAGTAGAAACATCTCCACATCCCGCAGGCTAGAGGCCTGCACTTGACGGGAGGTGAGGTGGCCACTGTAGGTTTGGTATTGGCTATGACGGTTGGCGATGCGTTTGACCACGCGGCGGGCGATCTTGCTTGTCAGGGGAAGCAGACATTGAACGGCCCGGAGGGTAGCAGGGGCAACAGCGCTATGGGCCGCCGCTTGGTAAAGTTCCTGCAGAGGTAAGTAAAGTTGCTCTTCTAGGAAGCGCACGTAGGGTTCGAACTTCGATCGCTCTCCAATCGGCATCCGCTCCAACAACATTGTCCCTGTGTAATGCACATGCATACTAACAAACCCCAAAACCCGAGCATCCTGTTGGGACCAGCGCTGGCGCAGTTGGCTGCAGCGCTTGGCGATCTGTGGGGTCAGGGAGCGCAAGGCTAGGCCACTGCTTCCCTGGTCGGCATAATGCTCGATCGCCTGTTCAAACAAGCCATAGCTATCGCCCACAATCGCCCAGGGATCGATCAAGCTGGAATCCATACCGTAGCGTTCAACCTCATCCTTGAGGAGGGCCTCAGTCTTAGACCAGGCCTCGGCGCTGACGAGTCTCAGGGAGCGTAGGAGCAGATCGCTACTGCTGGAGAGACGATTGGGATAGAGATTGGCACTGGCGGCGATCGGGCGTTTCAGCGCCGCATCGTTGGTTTTGTAGGGGCGGGGGCTCTTTAAAAGATTGAGATGGGATCGACCTTGAACTGACTTGTGGGACAACTCTTCAGGTAGATGATTGAGAAACTTCCGGGGGCGATCGGCGAACATGACTCAGCTAGCTCCATGCATGGCAGGACTCTTTTTAGACAAGCAGGCACACCCAATCATGGATAAAAACACCAGGACTCAAGGGCTTTAGCCCAGCAAACAGGAAGAGCACTTAAACAACTTGTTCAGCAGTCGAGAGATTCCAACGGTCAGATCGCCAGGTCGCTTCACCATCCAAAAAACAACTTAGAAGCGAAAACACTGAGGATTTCGAGGAAAATCTCCGTATTTTCAGGCAAGGTAAAGTTCGATTCGGAACTCTCCTTACTTAAGTTCATGGCACAAACACGACTATAACGTACTTTGTAAAGTGGGAGCAAATTACTTTGCAGAGAACATAAAGTTGTTGTTAAGTCGGAATGTAGCCTGTGATACTGTCCCTATCTCTGCGCCAATCAACCGTGTCTAGTGAAACACAAAGCTCCCTAGGGGCAATGTATCCAACGGCACAATGTACTTTTCTTTGCATGGCTTTGATGCGTATGAGGTATCTTTGAAGGGGTTTTATAAAGGGGCCTTCATCTTTCTACTCGGGATGCCCTTGCCCCAAGTTTCGCCCCCCCTGGGCCTATAATAGAGAGCTGCTTTTTAGAGATTTGAGTACCATGGCTTCCGAAGACCTGCGCGCCGCCCGTGTTGAGAAATTAGACCAGATGAAGGCCTTGGGGATGAACCCCTTTGCCTATCGCTGGGAGTCAAGCCACACCATGCAGGCCTTGCAGACCAAGTATCAGGATCTGCCCAATGGACAGGAGGCAGCAGATGAAGTATCCGTGGCGGGTCGGATTATGGGGCGGCGGGTGTTTGGCAAGCTGGCATTTTTTACCCTGCGCGATGAAATGGGTACGATCCAGCTGTATTTGGAGAAGGCGCGCATTGAGGAGCATATGGGAGAGGCGGATGCTGAGGCCTTTGAGCATGTGAAGCAGTTGACGGATATTGGGGACATCATCGGGGTGACGGGCACCCTGAAGCGGACGGACAAGGGGGAGCTATCGGTCTATGTGAAGTCCTATACGATGCTGACCAAGTCTCTGCTGCCGCTGCCCGATAAATGGCATGGCTTGACCGATGTGGCATTGCGTTATCGCCAACGCTATGTGGATTTGATTGTGAATCCGGAGGTGCGTGAGACTTTTAGGCGGCGAGCATTGATTACGGCATCGATTCGGCGATTGCTAGATAGCAAGGGATTTATTGAAATCGAAACGCCTGTATTAATGAGTGAGGCGGGCGGTGCGGATGCGCGGCCCTTTGTTACCCATCACAACACCATGGATATGCCGCTGTTTTTACGAATAGCGACGGAACTGCATTTGAAGCGCCTGGTGGTGGGCGGCTTTGAAAAGGTGTTTGAAATGGGGCGGATTTTTCGCAATGAAGGGGTTTCGACACGGCATAATCCGGAGTTTACCTCCATCGAGATCTACCAGGCCTATGCGGACTATGGGGACATGATGGATTTGACGGAGGAGCTGATTACGACAGCATCGCGCGAAGTGATCGGCACCTTGCAGTTGAGCTACCAAGGTACGGAGATTGATCTAGCATCCCCCTGGAAGCGCCTCACCATGCATGAAGCAGTGAAAGAGGCGATCGGCGTTGATTTTACTGAGTTCACCGATTTGGGCGAGGCCAAAACTGCGGCGTCATCTGTGGGGATTCGAGATATAGAAGATTGTGCTTCTATTGGCAAATTATTAAACGAAGCCTTTGAGCAGAAAGTCGAGGCTACACTGATTCAACCGACCTTTATCACAGATTATCCCGTGGAAATTTCTCCATTGGCAAAACCCCACCGCAGCAAGGCTGGATTGGTGGAGCGGTTCGAGCTGTTTGTGGTCGGGCGGGAGCTGGGGAATAGTTTTTCTGAGTTGACGGACCCCTTGGATCAGCGATCGCGCCTTGAAGCCCAGGCAGCCCGGAAGGCGGCGGGGGATTTGGAGGCCCAGGATGTGGACGAAGATTTCCTTTGCGCCCTGGAGCATGGGATGCCGCCAACGGGGGGATTGGGGATTGGGATCGATCGATTGGTGATGCTGCTAACCGATGCCCCGAGCATTCGGGATGTGATTGCCTTCCCGCTATTGAAGGCGGAATAGCTACTCCCGCGATAGTCGGGACAGACGATCGTGAATCTGTCCCAACATCACCCGATTACTCCGGGGCTCCGCCGGCTGAATCGTTGTATCGTTGGGCAGGCCCGGCATATCACTACAGGGGCAAGTACTGTCGGAAAACCCCGTCACCTTCATGGACACCTGCATACCACATCTCGCACAGTCGTCGATATCCCAGTCATTCGACAGCAGCTCCTGGATCGTCTGAGCGGTGCCCTCCAGGTAGCTGTCTCCCAGATACCCCGGTGTCCCAGGGGCCAGGTTAATCTGTGCCCAGCATTGCTCGAACTCTGGACTGTAGGTGAGATTGTGATCCAGATCGGGCGCCATCACCCGATTAGTAAACAGCCGTCCCCCAGGTAGACGAGGTGCAACAACGCCCTTCCCCATTTGGAACCAAGCCGCGAGGTATTGTTTGACTTGAAGTGGGGTAGCCATAGGAAGTTAACTGGCCATCAGAATAGCCAAGAGAATGGGTTGAAGCGCTTTCCTCCATAGTAGTCCCGAGGCTTTCCCCCCGCCTTCCCTAAACCTTGAGGTATCGTTAAGACTTCGCTCCCCTATTCCCAGAGGCCATCACCGTCAGCGGTGTAGCGATCGCCGACAGATCCAAGGCATGGCCCGCCGTGACTAAATACGTTACATGGGCAGCGGCTGCCACTTCCCGGACCAGGCGCCCCAGGCGATCGCGAAAACACCGTCCCATGGGATAGGCCGGCACCACTCCCCATCCCGTTTCCTCCGCCACCAGCACCACCATCGCTGGGGTTTCCGCTAGGGCCTTCAGTAGAGAGTCCCCATGCTGCCGCCAAACCTCCTCCGATTCCTCCAGCAGATTCGCCACCCAGGTCCCCAGGGAATCCACCAGGAGACAGTCCGTTGCGGAAGCCTGCGCGATCGCCCCCGCCAAATTCATGGGGCATTCCACCGTTTGCCATTGCTCTGACCGTCGGCCCCGATGCTGCTCGATCCGCTGGTGCCATTCCGCATCGTCCTGGCAGTCCTGGGCGGTGGCAAGGTATAGGACCGCAAGTTCGCTCTCTTCCGCCAAATGCTCTGCCCATTCACTCTTGCCCGATCGCGCCGGACCTGTAACTAAGATGATTTGTCTGGTCATCGAGAACTTCCCTAGAAAAACTATATATAGCGTAGCCAAAATAGATTGATGTTTTGACGAAACTATGTAGAATAGGGCATCCAGAATTTTGGTCTGCTCCGTCGTCGGCTACCGATTGTGTTGCCCTCCAAAACCTGGATCCTTGCTGTGGCTAGAATGATGTGGGACAACAGGTATGAATCGGAAACTTAAGCGCATTGAGCAAACGCTACACCAGCTAGAGCGGTCCACGGGATCGGTGGCCACGGCCCCGGAGCTCGAAAACCCAGAGCCCTCGATTTCCTTCGACATGCCCCGCCGTGGAACGGGTGTCAGGGAGATTCAGGCGCCCCCGGTGCCGATGCTCGATCGCCGTACCCAGCTAGAAACGCAATTCCATCAGCCCGTCCCGCCGATCGCCGTCGCCGTGGAAGAAACCCCACTCAATTTGCCACGGGTCAACACCACACTCTTCACCAGCCACCGCAACGGCGTCAATCCCGATCTGGCGATCAATCTCCTCCAGGACATGCTGGGTGAATTACAGCAATGGCGCACTGAGCTAAAGATTGTCCTAAAGAAAATCGAGCGCCTCTACCACGAAGGCCCGATCGTCGATGGCTGGTTAGAGTCCTCCTCGGAG
Organism: Alkalinema sp. RU_4_3; assembly: GCA_012031975.1. Taxonomy (GTDB): domain Bacteria; phylum Cyanobacteriota; class Cyanobacteriia; order Leptolyngbyales; family Leptolyngbyaceae; genus JAAUSA01. The sequence goes on from JAAUSA010000104.1 coordinate 8,595, forward strand.
AAGATGACCTCGACCGCCACGGTATTGCGCCATGAGTCGATTGATCGCCTGATGGACTACGTCGAAGAAATCTGCGAAGACCCCGGCAAAACCCAGCCCGAATACCGCCTGTGCGGCCTGAATGCCGACGGAAAAACCTGGTCCTGCCCCTGTCCCCCGGACCAATTGGCCAGCATCAGCATCGCCATCTCCCGCCACCAAAAACTCCAAGGGTTCCTGTCCCAAAAGCTCCAGCTAGAAACCTACCTCACCCAGGCAGCGGAATCCCTGGTCAAGGTCCATGGTCAGATCCATGGCAACGCTTGATTTTCGCAATCTCAATACCCTCTGGTCCTCGGTTCTGGCTGAAACCCTCTACTGTATGGGTTTGCGCCAGGTCGTGGTCTGTCCTGGATCGCGATCGGCACCTCTCGCCGTAGCCTTTGCCCAGCATCCAGGCATCGAAGCCATTCCCATCCTGGACGAGCGATCGGCCAGCTTCTTCGCCCTGGGACTCGCGCGGCGCAGCCAGTTGCCCGTGGCCCTGGTCTGTAGTTCGGGGACGGCGGGCGCTAACTTTTTCCCAGCGGTGATTGAAGCAAAGGAAACCGCTGTACCCCTCCTGGTCCTAACCGCCGATCGCCCCCCGGAATTGCGGGACTGTAATGCGGGTCAGGCGATCGATCAGCAGAAATTGTTTGGGACCTTCGTCAATTACTACGGAGAACTGGCGATCCCGGAATTACGGCTGTTGCCCTATTTGCGACAGCGCCTCGCCCAGGCCTATCGCCAGACGCTATACCCCAACGCCGGGGTGGTGCATTTGAATCTGCCCCTGCGCGATCCTTTGGCGCCGATAGTGGATGAGGCGATCGCCCCATTGTCACAGACATTCCCGCCAGACTTCTTCCAGCATTTACCGGGGGCGTTTCCTTCATCAACCCAGCGCAAGTTAAACGTCCCAGGCCAAGGGCGACGGGGGGTGATTATTGCGGGGGTGGCCCAGGTGGGCGATCCAGAGCGCTATTGCCAAGCGATCGCCCAGATGTCGTCAAACCTCGGGTTTCCCGTCCTCGCCGAGGGCCTGTCCCCGTTGCGCAATTTCGCAGCGCTACAGCCCTATTTGATTTCCACCTACGATGCCATCTTGCGCAACGGCGATCGCGCCCTAGCCTTGCAGCCTGAAGTTGTGGTGCGATTGGGGGGCATGCCAACGAGCAAGGTGCTGCGGGCATGGCTCATCGAAGCCGATCCAGAGATATTTATCTTCGATCGATCGCCCCGATCAATCGATCCACTCCAGGGTAGAACGGTGCAGATTCCCATGGACATAACTGATGTAGTGTTGGATAAAACATCCACTACGCCATCGGATTATGTAATGGATTGGATGCGCTGGGAGAAACAGGTGCGATCGCGCATTGACCAAACCTTTGAAAGCTTGCAGGCGCCGATCGAAAGTAAGGTGGCTTGGCTATTATCGTGCTGTTTACCCATCGGAACGCCGCTGTTTATTTCCAACAGTATGCCCGTGCGGGATGTGGAGTGGTTTTGGCAGCCGGGGGATCGGCGGATTATTCCCTATTTTAATCGGGGGGCCAATGGGATTGATGGAATCCTTTCGACGGCCCTCGGGGTGGCCCATGGGGGCCAGGCGGCGGTCCTACTGACAGGGGATCTGGCACTGTTGTATGACACGAATGGTTTTTTGATTGGGAAAAAATTCAAGGGGAGTTTGACCATTGTGCTGGTGAACAATAACGGCGGTGGCATCTTTGGCATGCTGCCGATCGCCCAGTTTGAACCGCCCTTTGAGGACTTCTTCGCGACGCCCCAGGATGTGGCGTTTAGTGATATCTGTCAAACCTACGGCGTGGATTATTGCGCGATCGAGGATTGGAAAGCGCTAGAACAGGCATTGCAAACTTTACTGCCCCAGGGTGTGCGACTGTTGGAAGTGAAGAGCGATCGGGCCATCGATGCGGCTTGGCGGAAGGAAAAATTGGCCGAATGGGCCGAATAAACTTAATCCAAGGTCAGGGCAGCTAGTTCTACATTGACATGCCATTCCAGCAGTCTAGCCTAGGGTTTCAAACTTCTCCAATAGCGGCCTCCAATGGTGGCTAAAAATACAACATAGCCGATCGCCTGCAAACTATAAAGATGCTGCGTATAGCCCAATAATGCCTTGAATAATAACCCAGGGAATTTGCCATCGGGGAGGCGATCGCTCAGGTCCCACACGGTCGGCCCCAGCAGGCAAGATCCATTTTCACCCCAGCAAAGGCGCTGCCATTGTGGATCGATCTGCCCGAGCAATCCCACCGCCGCTTCGGCCTTCCGCAGGGCCGTCACTACCAATCCCGCCACGATCAACAGCAGCACCGATCCCATGATCTGAAAAAACAACCGGAGATTAATTCGTCGTCCGCCTTTGAAAATCAGTAGGCCAATCACGGTCGCCCCCGCAAGTCCAGCGATCGCACCCACCATGGGCACCCACCCCTGCTGCACCTGTGCTCCGACAAACAAGACTGTCTCAATGCCTTCACGTAGCACTGCCACAAAACCAGGCTAAATATGCCCCAGCTTGTGTTCTCCCCGAGAGCCGACTGAACCGAGGTTTCGACCTCAGCTTTTAGCCCCTTGGCCTGCTGGGTCATCCAGATCAGCATCCAGCTTAATAGGGCGATCGCAATGACGGCAATCCCACCCTGAAGGGCCTGCTTCAGTGCCGGAGCATAGGGCCAGTCTGACAGTCCCAGGGACCGAAATCCGAGGGTGACGATCGCGCCCAGCAGCAGGCTCAAGCCCACGCCTGCTCCAATGCCCTGGTAGACGGCCCGATTCAGTGCTGAGGCCTTGGCTTTTGCCAGGCAAGCCAAGACTATACCGACGACTAGAGCGGCTTCTACGCCTTCTCGGAGTGTGATTAGGAAGACAGGCAGAGCCGGGGTGAAGTCCATGGGAGCTGCATTAGGGGGCGATCGCTAATTATAGGGGCGATCGTTCTTGGAATAATAGAGGCTAAGGCAACAAAGGGACTCACCTGCAACCTAGCCACACCCATACCCCTGATAAGGAATCCCCAACCGATAAAACCGATCGCCCAACCCCCTACATTCCCGCCCCTTCACCTTAATCCGCTGCGGAACTCACTCCGCCTCAGCCCCGGCGCAATCACCCATAGCTGATCGCCCGATTCAAACCCCGACAACCGATCGAATAACTGACCATAATTCGGCGCGGATCGCAAAAACAAAAACCTGGTCTCCGGCGCAACCCGATCGATCGCCAAGGCAAAACTCACACCCCGCGCAATATCCTGATAATCCTTATAACCCATCACCACCAGGGCATTCTTGGGACTATCTTGGTTAATATTAGCCGCAAACAACTCGGGCTGATAGGGTTTCTGAAAGGCTAGATTAGAGACGACAAATTGGGAACTTAGGAAGGCGATCGCTAGCAGCCCCACAAACGGTTTGATATTCTCCCGCTTAGCAACCAATGCCGCCCCTAAAAGCGCACAAACGCCGGGGAAATAAACGAAGTTATATCTCGGGACCTGGGTGATGTCCTTTTTTAAGACAAAGATGATTGCTAAAAACTCCAACACAGAAATCCCAACAAACCCCATTAAAACCAGCGTCGAATCCGCCGTCGCCGGATGATCGAGCAGCCGTTTTAATCCCGCCACCACATACCGCCCAATCCAAATCGAAAACCCAACGGTAATCAAAACCATCACGATCGCCAAGAATATCGCCTGCCCCTCCACAGGCAAAGCCACAATCATCGCCATCCAGCCCGCCAGCAACTGCCAAATCGGCATCAACGACGTCCACCAATGGGTTTCAAAGGGCCGCATCCACTCCGTCTCCGGACGACCAATATGGCTAATAAAGCGTGCAAACCAAGGCGCATAGGTCAACCCGATCGTCGCCGTTGCCATCATCAGCGGCACCCAAAGCCCTGCCCTCTCGCCTTTCCAAACGCCCCACAGCAGCAGTGATCCAATCTGCGCAATGGTCGCCAAAATACAAAAATAATGAATATAAAACCCCAAGCTATTCACCACCACCCACCCCAGCCACACCCAGGGATTCACCCGCGATCGCTGCCAATCCTGCTGAATCCGCACCATCCCCATTAGACCTAGGGCGATCGCCACCATCGGCACCGTATAATGCCGCGCCTCCTGGGACAAATACACCGCAAAGGGCGACAGCGCCATTACCCAAGCCGCCCCCACCCCGGCCTTCTCCCCAAGGGCCACCCGATTCACCCCGTACATGACGACGATGAGTAAACCACCCACTAGGGCCGGGAGCGATCGCAACCCCATCACCCAATCGGGCAGATCCCGAAACATCGCCAACCACCCATGCATCCAGCAGAAAAATAGCGGCGGATGCACCGACTGCGTCGCCACCCGCTCGACAATATCCACACATCGACTGGGCTGGAACGAAAAGAGCGATCGAAAGGCCCCCACATTGACCACCCGCTCGATCGGCACCGCCCCATAGCCATGGCCGCTACTAAAAATCCCCGTAATCACCTCATCCATCCACAATGGCTTCAACCCCAACTGCTCAAACCGCAGCACCAAGCCCAGCAGCACCGCCAGCACCAGGAGTATCCAAGGCAATCGATCGCGTCCAACTTTCACCATCACCATCACCCTACAGAAACAACACCCAACCCTAACTATCGCCTCCCCCGCTGACTATTGCGCTCCCAAAACACCCCCTTCTCAAACCCCTGAATCCCCCCATCATCGATCGCCAACTCCAACCGCCGCAGCGCCAACAGACAGTACTCCTCATCCTGCTCAATCCCCCAATAGCGCCGCCCCAGTTTCGCCGCCACCACCGCCGTCGTCCCACTGCCCAAAAACGGATCCCACACCAAATCCCCCGGATTACTGCTCGCCAGCACCAACTTGGCAATCAACTTCTCACTCTTCTGGGTCGGATGGTCCGTATTCTCAGGCATCGACCAAAACGGAATCGTAATATCACTCCAAAAATTCGACGGGTGCGTATCCCGAAAATTCCCCCCCTCCTCCGCCTGCCAATCCTTCGGCGCACCATCGCTGTCCCGGTAGGGGGCCTGCACCCGCCGCCGCAGCTTCACCGCATCCAGATTGAACGTATAGCGATCGCCCATCGTACAAAACCAAATATCCTCACAGGCATTCTTCCAATTGCTCTTCGCCCCCCGCCCCTTCTCCCGCTCCCAGGAAATCCTGCTCCGCACCGTAAAATGCTGACTCACCACCGAGAAAATCGACACAGAGGTCAACCAATCCCCACAGACATAGATCGATGCCTCCGGCTTCAAACGCGGCTTCAAAGCCCGTACAACCCCATCTAGCCACTCACTATAGGCCACCACCCGCTGCTGGGAAAACTTAAACCCATTAAACGTCTTCGTCAAGTTGTAGGGTGGATCGAGCACCAGGAGATCCACATCGGGCTCCCCCTCCCCTCGCACCAGACAATCCCCACAAAACACCGTACTCCCATCGATCCACCGATTCAGACTGGGCCTGAGTCATCGCGATCGCCCTCACTCAGCCGGAGCGTCCGGTTCATATTTACAGCCATACAGATCGCAGCTAATTTCGTCCGTCGTCCAGTCTACCCCCGAACCCGATACACTAAAACCCGTCCCTCTCCCTGTCGTCCCACCCACACCTCCCCATGAAGCGCACCCTCGTCCACAGTTTCCCCCCCCTGATCCCTGGCAAACTCCTCAGCCGCTACAAGCGCTTCTTCGCCGACATCGAACTCGACAATGGCGAAACCGTCACCGCCCACTGCCCCAACACAGGCCCCATGACGGGCGTCTGCAAAATCGGTAGCCCCGTCCTGCTCTCCCACTCCACCAGCCCAAAGCGCAAACTCCCCTACACCTGGGAACTGATCCAAGTCACCGACAACAACCAAACCCTCTGGACCGGCGTCAACACGGCCCTCCCCAACCGTGTCATCCGCCATGCCCTCGAAAACTACCTGATCCCCGAACTGACGGGCTACGATCGCGTCCGCCACGAGGTCCCCTACGGCCAGGAAAGCAGCCGCATCGACTTCCTGTTGACCAGCGACGCCTACCCTCCCACCTACGTCGAGGTCAAAAACACCACCTGGATCGAAGGCTCCCTCGCCCTCTTCCCCGACACCGTCACCGAACGCGGCCAAAAACACCTGCGGGAAATGACGGCTCTACGTCCCTACGCCCGCGCCATCATGCTCTACTTTATCAATCGCGGGGATGCCGATCGCTTTGCCCCTGGGGACAGCCGGGATCCAGAGTACGGCGAGCTCCTGCGAGCCGCCATGGCCGCTGGGGTCGAAGTCCTGCCCTGTCGCTTCGATGTTACCCCGGAAGGCCTCTACTACGTGGGTTTGGCAAAGCTGGATTTCTAGGGGCAAATATAAAAAAATTCTAAAGAATTCCCAGACATCCCTCTCTAGACAGATGGCTTTCCCCCCAAATCTAAAGCAATCTAGAAGAAGTCTCCTGGAACGATCATATTTTGAAGACCACTTTCAAGAATGTAAGGTTGGGTTCCATCTGCTGTTTTTACCTAGGAATATCCGTAATTCTGCGCTAGTAGCGGAGCGACTTAATTCTTACGGTAGAGGACTAAGGGAAACCTGATTCAGTCCAGGATGACGCTCGGGTCACACAAACCCAAGGAAGCGCAAGCTTCTGATGGAATGTTACGGCTTGGGTGGCTTTAGTTTTCTGTACAGGTATTCAGCTATTCCGCCGACAGGTACCAATGATTTTCTGTGAACGAACCGTGTTGCGTGTCCTAGTTGCTGACGATCACGAATTGACCCGCTACTCCCTCAAGTTGGCTCTCAAGGCTCAGGAGGGAATCGAGCTAGTGGGACTTGCGACGGATGGCCAGGAGCGATCGCCCTCGTCAAGCGCTATGAGCCGGATGTGGTGATTTTGGACCTCCAGATGCCAGTACTTGACGGCATGAGTGCCGCCCATGAGATTAAGCGGCTCTACCCTAACATTCAGATCTTGGCCTACTCTTCCCTCGAAGATCCCAAGCTCGAACGAATGGTCCGGGAAGCCACCATCAGTGAGTTTTGCCGTAAGGACACGCCCACTGCTGACCTGATCCGCCGGGTCCGCCAGTTGGGCTTGCCCCTGGCGGAATACCCAGTTTTCTAGGTTTTGCTCGGTCCAATGGTTAGACTATAGCTATCGCGGACCTTCGACTGGTTGCCAACGAACACCTGATAGTCACCCTTTTTCCAGCGGCCTGAGATCATCACCTTGCCTTGGTCTAGCTTGCTGGCGGCCACGCAGAACTTATTCGTATCGCCTACGACCAACAGGGTTACATCGGCCCCGCCTTCCACTTGGAATTGCAGGTTGCCGTCCGCTTGGATGCGTACGATATGGTTGGGTTCTAAGCCAACATTACCCACACAGCCGCTGCCACGCTGGCCACCGCCGGAGGTGCCGCTGACAGTGACTGATTGCTTTGCGCTGGGTAGCAAAGCGATGGGGTTAGATTGGGCGATCGCCGGAGCCAAGGTCGCCAAAAACAGAGGAACACAGAGAAGGAGAAGTTTTTTCACAGCATTCACCCCCAGGGGGCAAAGGAAAACGGTATCGAAGGTATTCAGAGTCGGTAGCTGCAAGATGACTGAATCCTTGGCCCATGGCCTCAGATGCTTGAGTCCACTGAGCTTTGGAGCTTGAGTATCGGGAGTTTCTGTCCCTATGGGTTTAGTATCGCAGTTCCTTCAGGATGACGTGTATCCACGTAGTCCTCTTTGTGAACTGTCACCCTATCCCCAAAATCAACAGACATACCCCCCCTGCGGTATACCCAATCTATTCCCCTAGACGGTAGCGCTCCAGAATATCTGCCAAACTACCTACGCCTTCTGGTCCGATTTGGTCGAGGATCGCTCCCCTTTCTGGTAGAAGAAAACTCTGCCAGTCCTGGGATTGACGGCCCTGCAGCAGTGTGATTAGACCCGCTGCCTGGCGCCATTCCC
>JAAUSA010000105.1 GCA_012031975.1 Alkalinema sp. RU_4_3
GGGTTTTCAATAGTGGGGGGTTGGGCAGGGGGTTGGCTGGTGGATGGGGATGTTGGATGGGGGATCTGGGGTAGTGTGGTGGTACTTTGATGGTGGGGATTGGTGGCAGTATGGTTCCTTGGATGTGAGATGGCGATCGGGCATAATAGATGATAACCTTTCTCTCGTTGAGCTATGCGCTATACCGTAATTTACGATGGTGACTGCAATCTTTGTTCTAATCTGGTGCAATTGCTAGAGACGATCGATCGCGGTAATAAATTTCACTATATTTCGATGCAGGACCAGGCGGGGCTTGAGCCCTATGGGATTACGGCCCAGGACTGTGAGGCAGGGATGATTTTATTGGACGAGGAGAACCGGAACTTGCGGTGGCAGGGCGCAGACGCAGCAGAAGAAATTGGACGATCGCTACCCCTAGGTCACCTTTTCGTAACGGCCTATCGGAATCTGCCAGGGGTGAAAGCTCTGGGGGACGGGGTGTATGGACAGGTGCGGGACAATCGATATGATTGGTTTGGGCGACGGGTGGAAAACTATCGATCGCGTTATCCGGTGTGCGCGGAGGGTTGTGAGAATGCTAAATAAACATGCCGATGATTAGATCTTTGTAGATTGGGTCTAATACTGTTACCCCCCCCGCTGCGTTGCGGTACCGCCTAGGGTTAAAACCCGAGGCTAATAGCTAAAACCAGCTAAAGCAGGTTGAAAGAATTCAAAAATGCCGATAAAATGCCTAAAAATGCCTTATATTCAAGGGTTTAACCCGTTTCAACGGGTTTGAGCTGTTAGCCTGGGATTTTAATCCCAGGTGGGTCATGCAATAACTAATTCGTCCGTGACGTCTTCGTCGACTCAAATGTACTACTAGTTTCAACAGCGATCGACTGTTGGATCCACTCACGCCAACCGCACCGCCTCCACCAAAGCATCCCCCGTCGGACAGTCCAACACCAACCGATCGCCCTCCTCCGAAATCACCACAATCCGCTCAATAGCCTGCGAAGACCCCTGAAACGCCTGCAAATCCTCCAAAAACTGGATCACATTCGACCCCGCCGCCGCACTCGTCCCCACAAACGCCACAAACGCCGTCAGCGTCACCATCACCTTCTGCGCCCCTAGGACCTCCACCGCCACCGTATACCCCGGAAACCCCCTCAAAAGCTCCGCCATCGCCATCGCCTCCGCCCCTTCAAACGCCAGCCGAACCTGACTCATACCCAGCCCCCTAAAAAATACTTGTCTCAATAGATACATTCAAGCCCACTTCCAGCATTCCCGCACAAAAAAACCAACTTTTTTAACCCCAAAAACCCCACACTTGACAAAAATAACTCCAAATACATCCTCAAAAATGATCCCCAAAATAGATTAATTCTCAATGTGATCATTGATACAGCTCAATTGACATTGTTGCAATAAACTGATATATAGTGATAGTGTTAGCATTGCAATTAGTAATCAGTCTCAAACGATCGTATGCAAATCAGACCATAGCCTGAAGATCGTTAGCCTTGAAAGAATATGCCCCGGATAGCCCATTCTGACTCGATCGCACAGATCTTGCCTATTCTCGCGTCCAAATTCATAAAATAGCTATTCCCATGGAAACCCAAATTAACACCAAAGAATTTCGACGCTCCCTCCATAAAGTTAGCAACTACCACCACAAACCCTTCGGCAAAACCATCGACAGCCAACTCAAAACCGACTACCAGGGCGAAATCATCCAAACCATCCGCGCCAACGGCTACCAGCTCACCCAAGGCAGCATCACCATCCACCTCGCCGAATCCATGGGCTTCTGCTGGGGCGTCGAACGTGCCGTCAGCATGGCCTACGAAGCTCGCACCCACTTTCCCAAGGAGCGCATCTGGATCACTGGCGAAATCATCCACAACCCCTTCGTCAACCAAAAACTCCGGGAAATGACCATCGAATTCATCCCCGAAATCGACGGTGAAAAAGACTTCTCCCAGGTCAAAACCGAAGATGTGGTGATCATCCCTGGTGCCGGAGCCACCTTTGAAGAACTACAGCTCCTGCGATCGCTTAATGCCACCATCGTAGACACCACCTGCCCCTGGGTCTCCAAGGTCTGGAACACCGTCGAGAAACATAAGAAAATCGACTACACCTCCGTGATCCATGGCAAACGCGGCCACGACGAAACCCTGGCCACCAGCTCCTTTGCCGATCGCTACCTGGTACTCCAGACCCTCGCCGACGCCGAATACGTCTGTGACTACATCCTCCATGGCGGCGACAAAACCGAATTCATGGCGAAATTTGGCAAAGCCTGCTCCAAGGGCTTCGATCCCGATCGCGATCTCCATCGTATCGGCATCGCCAACCAGACCACCATGCTCAAGGGCGAAACTGAACAAATTGGCAAACTCTTCGAGCGTACGCTTATGAAAAAGCATGGGGTGACTAATCTCACCGAACATTTCCAGCCTTTTAATACCATCTGCGGCGCCACCCAGGAGCGGCAAGATGCGATCGGCACCCTCCTCGCTCACCCCCTCGACATGATGATCGTGATCGGCGGATTCAATTCCTCCAATACCACCCATCTGCATCAAATGGCCATCGAAAAAGGGATTCCCTCCTTCCACATCGATGCCCCCAGCCGCATTGGGGATAACACCATCAGCCACCGTCAGCTCTCGGGCGCGATCGTGGATACCCCAGACTGGCTTCCAGGGGGCGAAATCATCGTCGGCGTCACGGCTGGTGCTTCCACGCCGGATAACTTGATCGCCGGGACGATCGCCAAGCTGCTGAGCCTCAAGGCCATGGACTAGTGGCTATTCATGGGTGGGAATCGTGATCACGAAGGTTGTGCGATCGATTCCCACATCGCAGCAGAGGTTGCCCCGGTGGTTTTCGGTGATGATTTGATAGCTGGTGGCAAGTCCGAGGCCAATGCCCTGGCCGACGGTTTTTGTTGTGAAAAATGGGTCGAATATTTTGGATTGAATGTTATCGGGAATCCCCATGCCATTGTCCATGATGTGGATTTTTACCTGGTTATTGGCGGGTTCATGCTCCGTTAAGATGGTGATTTTGGGAGAGAAAGCTTCGCCTGATTGTTTCTGGTGTTCGTGTTTTTCCTCGATCGAGTCGATCGCATTATTCAAGATGTTCATAAACACCTGATTCATCTGACCCGCATAGCAATCGACCAGGGGCAGATCGCCGTATTGGCGATCGATAATAATATCAATCACCTCACCAACGCCCTTAAGCTTGAGACGATGTTGCAAAATTACTAGGGTGCTCTCGATGCCGTCATGGAGACTGATCTGCTTGTAGGTGGCCTCATCTAGGCGAGAGAAGGTGCGCAGGGACTTGACGATATCCTGGACCCGCTGGGCTCCGTTGCGGATGGACTGGAATAGCTTGGGTAGATCAGCCTCCAGGAAGGGCAAATCGACTTCCTCTAGACGATCTTCTAGTTCTGGTGTAGGTTTAGGGGTTGTTTCGGCATAGAGGTGGATGAGGTCGAGCAGATCCTGGGTGTAGTTGTTGCAATGTTTGATATTGCCGTAGATGAAGTTGATCGGGTTATTGATTTCATGGGCGATCCCGGCGACGAGCTGGCCGAGGGAAGACATTTTCTCGGTTTGGATCATCTGGCTTTGGGTGCGGTGGAGATCGCCGATCGTCACTTCCAGCTCCTGGTTCTTGACCTCCAGTTCGATCGTCCGCTCTGCAATGCGCTGTTCCAAATTATTGTAGAGCTGAGCCTGTTCAATGGAGATCGCCGCTTGGCTGCAAAGGACCTTCAGCACCTCTAGGCGATCGACCGTGAAGGCGCCATTGGTCAGGTTGTTTTCCAAATAGAGCAGGCTGATGATTTTGCCCTGGTGGACGAGCGGCATACAGAGGAGTGATCGACATTGATATTGTTTAATGTAGGCATCATGGCCAAACCGCCCCTCATGGAGGGCATTGCTGAGTACAATGCATTCCTGGGTTCGGATGACATAGTTGAGCAAAGATTCGGGTAATGCCTCCGCTAGGGGTTTGGAGGATTGGGTCAGGGTGCAGGCGGTGTTTTGTTGGATGATGCCTTCTAGGGCGATGGACCAGGTGCTGCGATCGCTTTGTTCCGTTAGGAGGACGGCGCGTTCGGCTCCGGCATGTTCGAGGACGATTTTGATTAGATCCTGAAGCAGATCGCCGAGGATGATTTGGCTGGAGAGGACCTGGCAGGACTTGATGATCGCTTCAAAATCCAGGGCATTGACCTGGGAGTTTGTCGTGATCGGCTGATTGGCCGCTGCATCAACGGGAACCCCATATTGTCCAAATTTAGATTGCAACCAGTTGGCCTTGGGTATGGCTCCCCAGGATTGATAGCGATCGATCGCCTGTTTCAAATAGGTTTGGGCTAGGGATGGGCGATTGACGGTGAGGTAGAAGCGGCCTGCTAGTTCATGGGCCAGGGCTTCGGTATAAAAGAGTCGATATTGTTTGGCGGTGGCGATGGCGGCGTCGTACTGCTGGCCTGCTTCCCAGTAGTTACCCTCGGTGAAGGCTGTTTCGGCCAGAAGTAGTTGGTACATGGCCAGGAAATTCTCGGGGCAATTGTCCGCCCAGCGTTGGAGTTTTGCCTGTTGGGCGCTGGCGATCTTTAGGTAATTGGATTCTGGGGTTTCTCGATAGAGGGCCTGGGCGATCAGGGCTTGGTAGAAACTTTGAAGGCTGGTTTGGTATTGGGCATTGATGGCGGCGATCGTTTTATCGACTTCTAGGGAGTATTTGTAGGCCTCAGCGTAGTTGCCATAGGTGAAGCAAATCAGCATTTTAGCGAAGGAATAGATATTGAGCCCGTAGCTGTAGGAGGTGGTGCCAAACACTTGATTCGCTGCGGTTTCGCTCCATTCGTTGCTGCTTAGGCTGAGGCGATCGTCTGTTTTGCCAGCGAGGGCCAGCAAGAGATGGCGCTGCTGTTCTAGGGCCAGACCCACGGTGGGTTCGGTTTCGTTGGCAAAGCCGATGTATTTGGATTGGTCTTGGAGGAGCTGTTCGATCGTCTGGAAACTGTCAAACTTCTGCCAAAACCCGAAGGCCGCGCTGTGGTGGCACCAGGAGAAATCGCCTGTGGATTTGGCGAATTGATAGGCGTTGGCTTGAATCTCTAGGTTTTCCTGGATGGGGCGACGCCAATGGCTGATGAAGTTACCAAAGGACATGTAGAGTTTGCCATTGAGAATCGTGGTGCCGAATTTCTCGTTGAGTTTTAGGGCTAACTGGCCGAAGGTGTAGCCCTTTTGATAGTCGCCGAAATTACCACAGAGAATCGTACCGTACCAGGTGTAGACAAACACTGACAGCAACGTATTGCCATGCTCCAGGGTAATCTCCATCATCTTCAGCACAATTAAACCTAAGAGCGGCTGGTTGACCAAATAAGTCGGCGCCACTAGGTTCATCAGCAGGGAAACCATGCGTTCCGGTTTCGGCAGGGTCATCGCCGGGGCATCGAGTAGATCCATGGGCTCGCCGATCGCCCCTTCCACGGTGACAAACAACGCCTGAATCTCCGCCATACTGGGATGCTCGGGCAGATCGAGGCCAAACAGCCGCAGGGTGTCTAGGCCAATGCGGATCGCCTTTTCGTAGTGGGCGTTGTTTTGATAGTGGGTCAGGCGGATGGTGTTGATTTCAGCTTTATCGTTGTCCGAGAGTGGCTGTTTGAATAGGGATTCGGTGAGTTCCTCGGCCATGGCAAAATTGCCGACGACGTATTCGCATTCGATCCGATCGCGATACAGCTCAAAATACAGGCGATCGTCGTGGTGCCAATCTTCCAAGCAAGCGATGCCTGCCGTAGCGTAGTTAATCGCTGGGGCGTAGGCACTGGCGGTTATTGCCTTTTGGGTGGCCTGGAGATTGAGTTGGGCTAGTTGGTGTTTTTGTTCCGAGGCTTTGTCTAGGGCGATGTTTAAATGATTGACGATATCAAACAAATCTTCTTCCAGATTCGTTGTGGCTTGCAGGAGTAGCTGACCGATTTGGTGGTGGACCTGTTGTTTTTGATCCTCGGGAATGAGTGTGTAGGCGGCTTGCTGGACGCGATCGTGCAAAAACCGACAATAGACCTCGGGCAAATGTTCTGCCTCCATCAGCGTGAGGAGTTTGTAATCACTATTAAGCGGCATAACTAGCGATAGTTTTAACGCTTCCCAAAGGTTGTTGAGTATGGTGAGAATAGGCTGCTGGCTGATGATCGAGAGGGTTTTGAGATCGAAACGATTGCCGACGCAGGCGGACAGGGAGAGGATGTGCTGGCTTTCGGCGGGCAGGGTTTGGAGGGTTTCGGCGACGAGATCGACGATGTTTTCGCTGACGGGGAGTTGGTGGATGGCGGGCATGTCCCATTGCCACTGGCCCAGGGATAGTTCAAACCGGAGTAGGCCCGCACGGTAGATGGTTTTGAGGAGCTGGGTCAGGAAGAAGGGATTGCCGCCCGTTTTGTCCTGGAGCAGTTGGGCGAGGGGAAGGGTGGTTTCGATATTGCAGCTGAGGGTGTCGGCGAGGAGCTGCTGGATTTGGGCGATCGCCAGGGGCTTGAGCAAAACCTCGGAAATGGTGGTGCCCTGGTCGTGCAGGCTGTCCAGGGTGAGGATGAAGGGATGGGTGCTGTCCACTTCGTTATCGCGGTAGGCGGCGACGCACAGCAGACGCCGCGATTCTGGGTCGCTCATCAGGCGCTGGAGGAGTTTCAATGAGGCGCGATCGGCCCATTGCAGGTCGTCTAGAAATAAAACGAGGGGTTTGCTGGCAAAGGCGCGGATGAATTGAATGAAGGCGAGGTTGAAACGATTCTGGGATTCGATCGCTTCCAGGGGCAGGACAGGCATTTGCGGCCCAATGATCAGTTCTAGATCGGGGATAACCTCGATCAGGACCTGGGCATTGGGTGCGAGGGCCTGGTTGATCGCCGTACGCCATTGTTCGATGCTGTCTTCGCTTTCGGTCAGGAGCTGGTGGATCAGTTCTTGGAAGGCTTGGATCAGGGCGCTGTAGGGGATGTTGCGGTTGAACTGGTCGAATTTTCCGCTGATGAAATAGCCGCGATGCTGGGTGATGGGCCGATGGATTTCCTGGATCACGGCGGATTTGCCAATGCCGGAGTAGCCGCCGACCAAGACGAGTTCGCTGGCGCCTTGCTGGGTGCGATCGAAGGCGGCTAGCAAGGTGGCGATTTCCAGTTCGCGCCCGTAGAGCTTTTGGGGAATCTGAAGCTGGCTGCCGTAGTCGCGATCGCCTAGGTCGAATTCTGCGATCTGGCCCTGTTCTTCCCATTGCTGCTGGCATTGGAGCAGATCATGCCTTAGGCCATGGGCAGTTTGATAGCGATCTTCGGCGTTCTTGGCCAGGAGTTTGGTCAAGATGCGAGATAGCTGTAGAGGCAGCTCTAAGTTGAGGTGGTGAGCTGGGATGGGCAGTTTGGCGATGTGGCAATGCACCAGTTCCATGGCATCCATGGTTTGGGAAAAGGGCAGTTGGCCTGTGATTATTTGGTAGAAGGTGACGCCTAGGGAGTAGAAATCTGTCCGGTAGTCAACGCTGCGGTTCATCCGTCCGGTCTGTTCTGGGGAAATGTAGGCGAGGGTGCCTTCGAGGAGTTCGGGATGCTCGATGGCGGGGTTTTCGCTATTTAATCGGGATGCGATGCCGAAATCGGTAATTTTAACTTGATTCGTCTTGGGATTGTAGAGAATGTTGTCGGGCTTGATGTCTTTGTGGATGATGTGGTGCGCATGCAGTTCCCCGATGGTTGTAGTGATGCAGATCGCCAGCTCTAGGAATCGGGAAATGTCTTGAAACCCTGACAAAATATGGGTTAAATCCTGGCCAGGAAAATCTTCTAGGACCAGGGCAATGCTTTCGGTATAGCCGTTGTGGTAGGTGACCCATCCGATCGATCGGATGATCCCAGGCAGCGCTAGGGCTGTGGTGATTTCTGCTTCGTGCTTGAGGCGGGCGATCTCTTTGAGGCTTGGGTAGTGGGTGTTGAGGAGTTTGATCGTGCAGGACTGTTGGCTTTCTAGGTGCTTGGCCCGGAAAACTTTGGTGGTGGAGGTTTCGCCGAGGAGGCTGTGGAGTTGGTAGCCAGGGATTTCCAGAGATGGATCGATCGTTTGATCTAGTTGGGGGACGGTCTCGGGGGTGTTGCTGACGACCATGGTATCTGTCTATGGGAGAAGATGTTGCCACCCTATACTTCCCAAACTTTTTAGAGGGATACCATTGGGGGCGAGATCCGATCGGTATATTCTAGGGCATCGAGTCCATGAGTTCCTGATCGTACTTCGGTGATTCTGTTCCGAGTTGGCGATCCCAAAAGGTGAAGTACAGACCATAGTGATAGCGATACTGATGGTGGTGCATCGAGTGGTGGGCTGGGCCAATAAACCACTTACCACACCAGTGATGGGGGAAATTTGTCGGCAGCCAATGGCGGCCTAGGTGGTTCATCACTGACCAAATCGTCATCGTCATCAGGACTGCGATCATCGTGACAAAATGCAGCGGTAGGGTAAAAACAACGCCTACTAGAAACAACAAATGGGCCACGGATTCGAGTAAATCAAAGGCAAAGGAAGTCCAGGGGGTGGGATCGATCGATCGATGGTGTCCCCGATGCAGCCAAGCAAACAATGCTGGATGATGGAACAGACGATGTAGAAAATAAAAATAAGTATCCTGAAGGACAATCACCAGCAAATAACTTAAGGCCAAATACCACAAAGGATATTGATAGATATCTAGGTATAAACGGGTGATGCCGCTGTCGTAGGCCACCATGATCGAGGCAGCCCCCAGGGAAAAGATCACCGAAGAGAGCATGGAGAGTTTAATGTCTTCGTTGATCGTTGCTTCCGTGGGGTTGGTGTTAGCCGCTTTGGAACCCCTGCGAAGCAGCCAGTAGATCCCACCAGCCAAAATAAAATATCTAAGCAGCATTAAACCGAAAAAAGAGAACCCGTAAAACGCAAACGAATGGTGAATCAAATTTGTGTTCCCCCGGAGTCATTGGACTCTAAACGACGTTCATCGTTTCTTCAATCGTAACACTATCCTCACAAGATCCTCACATTTGCGAGCTAGCTTTTCATCATATCGCATCATCACATGTCAAGCTAGCAGCAGCCTGCTTTTCTACCACTAAATAATTGTTCATCACCCGAATATATACAGAGGCGTACGATGAAAGCACTATTGCTCTGCCCTCAATTTCCTCAGTCATTTTGGTCCTACGATCGCGCCATGGAGATGGCCGGGCTAAAGGCAGTGATTCCCCCCCTGGGTATCCTGACGGTGGCAGCCCTGCTGCCCCAGGACTGGGAAATTCGGTTTCACGATCGCAATGTCGCTCCGGAAAGTGAAGCCGACTGGGAATGGTGCGATCTGGTGATTCTCTCGGCCATGCTGGTGCAGAAGCCGGATTTCGTGCGGTTGATTCGGAAGGCGATCGGCCTGGGTAAAAAAGTCGCTGTTGGTGGTCCCTATCCGACTTCACTGCCCCAGGAAGCCCTAGCCGCAGGGGCGCAATATTTAATTCTGGATGAAGGGGAAATTACTGTGCCGCTGTTTGTCACCGCGTTGCAGGAGGGTAAAGAAACGGGGGTGTTTCGCTCCATGGACAAACCCGATGTCACCACCAGCCCAATTCCTCGGTTTGACCTGCTGAAGATGGATGCCTACTTCATGATGGCGATCCAGTTTTCGCGCGGCTGTCCGTTCAACTGCGAATTCTGTGACATCATCACACTCTATGGCCGCAAACCCCGCACCAAGGAGCCCCAGCAGGCCCTGGCGGAGTTGCAAACCCTCTATGATCTTGGCTGGCGGGGATCGCTCTTCATCGTCGATGACAATTTCATCGGTAACCAGCGCAATGTCAAACGGTTCCTGCGCGAGCTGATTCCTTGGATGAAGCAACACCATGATCCGTTTACTTTCATGACGGAAGCTTCGGTGAATTTGGCCGAGGATGATGAACTGCTTGAATTGATGACTGCGGCCCATTTCTATGCGGTGTTCCTTGGCATAGAAACCCCCGATCAAGATAGTTTGCATGTCACCCAAAAGACCCAAAACACCCGTCATCCGTTGGTTGAAGCCTGCCAGAGAATCAATCAAGCTGGGCTCTTGATCTATGCTGGATTTATTCTGGGCTTCGATGGCGAACGGAAAGGGGCGGGCGATCGCATCCAATCCTTCGTCACCCAAACCAGCATTCCCCAACCCATGTTAGGCATTCTCCAAGCTTTGCCCAACACCGCCCTCTGGAATCGGCTCCAAGGGGAGAAACGCCTGCTCGAAGGGATTGGGGTGACCGAAACTGGGGATCAAAATACCCTGATGAATTTTCAGCCGACGCGATCGATCGCTGAGATCGCCAAGGAATACGTCGAAGGTTTTTGGCTGCTGTACGAACCGACTAGCTACCTGAGCCGCTGCCTAGAGCAATGTCTCAGTCTAAACCTGCCTAAGGGGTTTAAGCAGCATATGAAACTCCCTGTGGGTCAGGGGTTGCGGGTGTTTCTCCAGCTAATCTGGCACCAGGGTTTTAGGCGATCGGCCTTGCGATCGCAGTTCTGGCATCAGCTCTGGACGATTATTGTGCAAAAACCACGGGTGCTGACCCTGTATTTGACCCTTTGTTTGACCGGGGAGCATTTCTGGGACTATCGACGGGTGGCGCGCGATCGGATTGCCCAGCAGTTGGGCTATGATCCGCTGCTGAATGCGATGCCCGTGGAGTATATGTCGGAGCTGGTGGAGCTATAGGCTCAGCTTGCCAAAATCCAGCGTGGAAGCGTGATAGTCGGTGAGGCTGTCGCGGTGGCCCACGCTTAAGAAAGTGATGCCAGAGTCCTTGAGCTGCTGATAGAGATTGCGCTCGTTTTCACCGTCGAGGGCACTGGTGGCCTCATCTAATATGGCGTAGCGGGCCTTGCTTAGGAGCAGCCGGGCAAAAATGAGGCGCTGCTGTTCGCCGAGGGAGAGTAGATCGGACCAGTTTTGTTCGCGATCGAAGCCGCCCTGTCTGGTTTCTAAATCGGGCAGGTTGACCCGAATCAGCATTTTGCGGAGCTCTTCTTCTTCAATTTCCGCGTTGACCTTGGGATAGAGGAGCTGATCGCGCAGGGTGCCGAGCACCATGTAGGGCCGTTGGGGGAGAAAGAGCATCTGGTCGAGTTCGGGCCGGACAATGGTGCCCTCACCGCTGTCCCAGAGACCGACGATCGCCCGCAGCAGAGAACTTTTGCCACTGCCGCTGGGGCCTCGGACTAGTAAGCCTTCGCCGACGGGCCAGGTGAGAGAGAGATCCTTGACTAGGATGCGATCGGCCTTGGGGGTCCGCAGTGTCATGTTTTCTAGGGAGAGGCGATCGCCAATCTTGGTTTCAATCTTGGTCTCAACGGCTGTTTCGGCAGTGGTTTCGGCAGTGGTTTCGGCCTCGCTAGAAACGTCGAGGGCGGCGAGGAATGTGTAGAGGCGTTCGACGCCTGCGCTGAAGGTGGCTAGGGATTGGAAGCGTCCCACGATTAAATTGAGGGAGAAGAAGACGCGAATGAAGGCTCCTTGGGCTTCGGTGACTTTGCCGATTTCGAGTTCTCCGGCGAAGATTCCGGGGGCGACGACGATCGCGGGCAAGACAAAGGGAATGAATTCGTAGGCGTTGCTGAGGATGTTGAGGTTGAGTTCCCAGAGAATCAGGCGTTTGAAGTTTTCTACGACTTCTAGGAAACGGGCTTTGATGCGATCGACTTCGTAGGGTTCTCCTTGGTAAAAGGCGATCGCTTCGGCGTTTTCCCGCACGCGCACTAGGCTAAATCGAAAGTCGGCTTCTTTTTTGAGCTGCTCGAAGTTGAGGCGCATGAGGGGTTGGCCAAAGACGCCGATGGTGGTGAGGGTGCCGAGGAAGGCGTAGATGACGAGAAAGAGGATTAGGGGTGGGGAAATACCCCAAAGTACGGCGCTGAAGGCGCGATCGCCAGCAGAGCATCTACTACCGCCAGCAGGAGGCCGAGGGATTCCTGGGTAAAGCTTTTGACGTCTTCGGTGATCCGCTGGTCGGGATTATCAATATTGGCATCGCTATAGTTGAGCTGATAGAAGGCGCGGTTTTCAAAGTAGCGATCGGTGAAGTCTTCGGTGAGCCATTGTCGCCAGCGGAGGCCGAGGCGATCGCGGAGGTAGACGTAGCCGGCATACAGGGGGGCGTAGACGACTAGGGTGCCGACGAATACTAAGATGGTCTGCCAGAATACGGCTTCGTCTTTTGCGGAGAGGGCGGAGATCAGTGCGCCGCGTTTGTTGTTGAGGAGGACGCTGAGGCCAGTGTAGCCGAGGGAGAGGAGGACGACTAGCAGGAGCAGTCCCCTGGCGCGCCATTTTTCGTCGCTGGACCAGTAGCGCTGGGCGATCGACCAAAATTGTTTGACGATGGTTAGATTGAATCTTTGCATTTCTTTATGATAACTGTTCTTTCTGGGTTGTACTAGGCTAGCTCTGAAGGATCTGATGGGCCGCAAGCTAGAGTTCTGGCTTAAAATGAACCCGATTGTCTATGGATAAACCCATGCAAACAGATGAAGATCGGCAGATTGAACGGCTGCTCATCCATCGGAACTTGGTTGGATGGGTGATTGCGCGGCTGGAGCAGTCAGCGATCGCCGCCGTGAGAACGAAGGGAATGATGAGAATGGGGATGTCCGACTGCTTCGGGCTGAAGATGTTACCCAAGCCAAGGCCGTGTTGCGGATGGTTCAGCAGGAGCTGGGAGGAACCGCGTGGGAAGGAGGCGCACAAACGGGGAAGACCGTTTATATTGAGATTAAGGCATACAGCACAACGACGGTCACGTCTGCACTGGCACGTCGGTTGATTGACAAGTCAACGGTGATGGGTGTGGTGACGACGGCAGGTATCACGAAGCCTGCAAAGGAGTTACTAGATCAGGCTGATATTGCTTGGATTGAGCGATTTCCAGAAGCATATTTGGGAGGGCTATGATGTTGGATCTAATTTTTTATCCGCAGATGGGTCAAGCTCCGGCCTACGTGGAGGTTTCAGAGTCACTGTATGAATGGCTGGCGCGATCGGAGTTTTCGCGTGTTGGGGAGTCGCAGGTGCGATCGCTCTCTTTAGATGGTGAAGATTTGGACCTGGCGGTGGTGGATTTGGGGCGAGAGACAAGACAGGGGTTGGCTAGTTTTCTGCGGGATCAGATCATTGAGGAGAGCGATCGGGTGCTGGGTGAGTTGGATGAGGTGCGATCGAAGGATGAGGTTCAAGAGATGACTTATCGGTTGCGGAAGTTTCAGGAGCTGCGCAAATGTGTGGAGAATCCTATGTATGACTATTTACAGCGGGCTTAACAGCTTGTTGAAGCAGTCTCTAAATGCGTTGGGCTTTGCAGGTGCGATCGTAGGTCTGGGCCAAATCTACGGGAAAACAGCCGCCTTCCTTGAGCCCATTTTTCAGCGCCTAACCCTTGACCTTCATGGCTATGAGCGATTTGGGCCAACTTTGAACAAGGCCTAATATGGCTAAACCCATATCTAGTGCCTCTCACGGGAGATCCGGTAGAGCCAAAAGTACTTCGCAACCACAGACACTTTCCCACCGATGAATCCGCTATGAAAGTAATCTTCCTGGCCTTGAACAACATCTCTAAAAAGTGGACCATGCCCATTCGTGATTGGAAGAGCGCTCTTAACCGTTTCGCGATCGAGTTTGAAGGCCGCATGCCTACTTGATTTCAGCCCTGACACAAAATCCTTGACAAACCCGGACTTTTGCAAAACATTCGATCGCCACATCTTTCCCTCGTCCCCGAGATAAAGAAGCATACAGCGTGTCGCGATCGCTAGGGTGCGCCAGGACTTCACCTGCAATCACCTGTAGGTTCTCATCCAATTGGGTGTAGGCGATCAGCAACCATTCGCCGTCATAGCGCTGGCGCATTTCTTCTAGGGTAAGGACGTTAGCAGCCATAGTGTTAGCCTCTCAACGGTGCTTTCATTGTAGTCGATCGCCCAATGAT
The DNA here is from genome assembly GCA_012031975.1 of Alkalinema sp. RU_4_3. Taxonomy (GTDB): domain Bacteria; phylum Cyanobacteriota; class Cyanobacteriia; order Leptolyngbyales; family Leptolyngbyaceae; genus JAAUSA01. The sequence continues at coordinate 14,084 of JAAUSA010000105.1, forward strand.
CAGAAATTCCTAACGTGAATCTATTCCCTACTGATTGCTAACCCCTCAACATCCTATCCACTCAACGACTCCGGTTCCCCAAACTTGGGGGCTAGGGGGCCATCCAGCCATCTCAAAATTTGCTAGACTAATAGGCAAGCATTGAGGAACTATCATGTCTTTTGAAAGCTTTAAATCAGTAGGGGATGTCGTCTCAGAATATCCGCTGGCAACCTGTGAGAAATCTTTCATTCAGCCAGTGCCAATTTCTATCGCCCAAAGCTTTCGAGATAGGCTGAATCTTCACCTGACAGAATTTAGCTTCAGGGAATCTGAATCTGCTGTGTGTGAAATGGTCATTTTCCCAATCCTGGCAGAGGTTTATCTGGAGCATCGTCAGAAATTTGTACTCTGGAGCCACAAGATGCTTACCTATGACGATCGCCTCACCGGAATTCCCGATTACACGCTATCAAAGCGATCGCCCCTGAGTAAGTTCATCTGGGAGAAACCCTATTTTGTGGCAGTCGAGGCTAAGAAAGATGATTTTGTGAAAGGTTGGGGGCAATGCTTGGCACAAATGCTAGCGATGCAAAAGCTCAATGGTAATCCTGAGCAATCTGTCTACGGAATTGTTTCTAGTGGACAGTCTTGGGAGTTTGGGACGTTGATGCAGAATCAGTTTATCCAAGATCCAAAAGCCTATCCCCTTGGCGATCTCGATAATCTGATGGCTGCCTTGAATTTTATATTCCAATGCTGTGAAGAACTTGTCTAACTTGTGGAGAGCGTTCAGGAATGACTCTACGCAGCCTCAGGCAAAACCTCAAGTCTAACCTTCATGCCTGAACGACTTAGCATGGCGATCAATTGTTCAGTCGTGAATTCTCCGATTTTGCCTTTTAATAGGGCTTCGATGCGATCGCCTGACATATTAAATCGCTCAGCGGACTGCTCTGTCGTCCAATGTTGAGTTTCGATTCGGCGACGGATTTCGAGCATGAGGTCGGCACGAATGATGAGATGTGCGGCTTCTTCGGCAGGGAAGCCTAGGTCTTCAAAGATGTTGGCTGCAGCGGGAGTGAGGATAGATTCAGACATTTTGGCTGTTCTCCTGTTGGTGTTCGCGAAGAGTGACCTTCATCAAAGTCCCAAAAAAGCTCTAAGCGCAATTTTATATCTGTTTTTCAATCTTTTAGAAATCAAACCACCTTGTTGAATCTGTATTAATACGGAAGGTGAGCAAGTATCTTTAGGAATGGGACTGCCAGGTGTAACTAAAACAGCTAGCTCTTCAATGCTAATCTCACGAGCGTACTTGTACGCCACGACTGACTCATGCGTAACAAAAGCTAGCATGTCTGGTCCAGGCAGTAAAATGCAAGCTGTTTCAGAGTTCTCCCTGCGCGTTGTCACATTCACAAACAAAAACTGATTTTCAGACGTTTGAGCGATCGCGATGTAGAGATGTTGGCTATTTGGAGGCGTATCAATCAGAAACGCATCTCCAACATTAATGACAATACTCAGCATGCAGATCCCTATCCCTGTCCAAATAAAGTTCTCTCGCCACTTCTTGACGGATTTCTTCTATTTCTTCGTCGCTTTTACCAAGGTTTTTCAAAACATCCACCACCAAAATCGGAATTGCAGAACCATGGGGATCTTTCCATTCCGGCAAACCATGCGTCCATTCAGCAACATGAAACGGATCTAACTTCCCAAATTCTTCATAGACCTGCTGGAGGATTTCTTCTTCTTCTTCACAAAGTTCAAGGTTGCCTGGATCAGCTAACAGAGCAACATGGTGTAGATCCCTCCGGCAGATATACTTAGTCCAAAGTGGCAAAGCCTCATCCACAGGGTTACCTTTGATTAAGTCGTAAACACTGCTTAGAACGGGACCATAGTTCATTGAAACGTAATGGTCACCTGTAATCGGTTGCTCCATACGGTCTAGAGCGACACGATCGGCTATGTACAGCATCTTGAGCAAACCTAAGTATTTTATAGGCTTGCCGTGTAGCTTGCAGAGCACTGCGGCGGCCTCAACAGCTTTTTCCGGACGGAATTGGAAATTGATGTCCATAGTTCTCCCTCCCCAAGACTACTCAAATAGTACACTTTCACTGTACTATATCACTGCCCCTATGTCATCAGTATGGATTCTGGTTTGCAGGGTTATCAACTACGGCAAACCCTACAGCTCTTTTATCTGGAAGGTGTGGTTTGTGGGGAGTATTTCTAGCAGCCAAGACTTGAGCATCCCCCAAAGGTCCATCTGACTCCAGTCAGCTCAACTGTCGCCAGCGTCCGATCGATCCTCGCCCCCGCCGCCAGTTCCCCATATACACACCGCCGCCAGCGGAGCCTCTTCATGTGCTATCGTCTCCCCCGCCCCAATACTCCCTCCGCCCCC
>JAAUSA010000346.1 GCA_012031975.1 Alkalinema sp. RU_4_3
GGTCTTCTGTCGCATTCGTGGCTATTTTTCCACTTTGCGTAAACAGGGTCATTCAGTTGTGGAAGCACTCGTTGCCTTGTTCTCGGGTCAGTCTATTCCCCTTCTTGCTCAACCTGAGTAGTTACGAGAATGGGAAGAAGCTGCTGGGGTTTCTTGGCGATCGGCTTTCAGGTAAGCCGATCGAGCTAGAAGTGGAAGGCAATGGCAAGAAGCTGAAGGTGAAGGCCAGTAGCCGAGAGGAATTGCAGATGGCGATCGCGGCGGCAGAGAAGTTTATCCAAGGTTAGGGACTGTTGTGGGGAAATTTGCGCTGTTGATTGGGGTAGGAAAATATCAGTCGTCGTCGGGGTTTGCGGACTTGGCGGCGGCGGAACCGGATGTGGTGGCAATGCGACAGGTATTGGTGGAGCCAGCAGTGGGGGGCTTTGCGGCAGATGATGTGGTGACATTGATCGATCCAGAGCCGCAGCAAATGCGGGAGGCATTGGAGCGGTTGTTTGTCGATCGCAAGCCGGATGATTTGGTGGTGATGTATTTTTCGGGTCATGGGGTGGTGGATGATTTCGGTAAGTTTCATCTTACGAGTGTTTGTACGGACAAGAAATCGTTGAATTCCAAGGCGATCCCGGCGGGTTTTATGCACGGGCTGATGGAGGCGAGTCGATCGAAGCGGCAGGTGGTGATTTTAGATTGCTGCTTTAGCGGCGCTTTTGCTAATGGGATGTCGGTAAAGGGTGAGGCGGTGAATTTGCAGGCGCAGTTGGGTGGACGGGGACGGGCGGTGCTGACTTCTTCGAGTGCGACGGAGTATTCGTTTGAGCAGAAGGGGGCGGTGTTGTCGGTGTATACGCAGTATGTGGTGGAGGGATTGCGGACGGGGATTGCGGATCAGGATGGGGATGGAATGATTTCGGTGCGTGAGTTGCATGATTTTGCCAAAGCAAAGGTACAGGAGGTGGCTCCGGCTATGCAACCGGAGATTTATGCTGCTAGAGAGGGTTATGAGATTTTGATTGCTCAGGCTCTGGGTGATCCAGAGCTGGAATATCGCAAAGAAGTGGAGAAATTAGCGGAAGAGCGAAAGGGAGAATTTTCGACACCAATTTTGACAGCTTTGGAAGCAAAGCAGCAGAAATGGAGATTAACCTCAGAGGTAGCGGCATCGATTCGGCAGGAAGTGTTGCGTCCCTATGAAGAATTTGCGGCGAAGATGCTGAAATATCAGCAGACTTTAGATCAGGAGCTTCGACCGGGATATCGATTAAGCCCAGAAGCCTGGAAAGACTTGCAGTATCTTCAGCAGACGCTGGGGCTGACGGATGAGAATATTCGGCCTTTGGTGGAACTGGTAAAGATAAAGACTTTGCCAGTGAAAGTAGTACCGCCAAGGCCATCTGAGTCGCAGACCAACAACGGTCCTACAGCCACATTTAAACAGCCGCCTGTGGCAATATTAGAGCGTAAGCCTCAATCTATATCGTCTATCAAAAGATTCTCAATTCCAAAACGATTAATTGCTGGAGGAATTGCACTTGGAATGGGCATTGTAGGTTTTGTAGGCTTACAAAATTTGCAGTCGCAAACTGACCCATCTCGCAGCAATCAGGAAAGCACTCCCAGCACTGTTGAGGATTTGCTCAAACGAGGTGAGGAGAAATATAGCAAGAAGGATTACCAGGGGGCAATTGCTGAGTTTGACCAAGCGATTAAACTCAAGTCTGACTATGCTGATGCCTACCACCATCGAGGATTTGCCCGCCGTACTTTAGGCGATAGGAAAGGCGCGATCGCTGACTATGATCAAAGCGATCAACTCAAGCCGACTATGCCTGATGCCGTACCATCAGTCGAGGTCTTGCCCGCAGTGATCTAGACGATAAGAAGGGCGCGATCGCCGACTATGACCAAGCGATTAAACTTAACCCCGGCTTAGCTGAAGCCTATGGCAACCGAGGGAATGCCCGCAGTACTTTAGGTGATAAGAAGGGTGCGATCGCTGACTACGATCAGGTAATTAAACTCAACCCCGGCTTAGCTGAAGCCTACGACAGTCGAGGGCGCGTTCGTAGTGCCTTAGGTGATGAGAAGGGCGCGGTCGCTGACTTTGACCAAGCGATCAAACTCAAGCCCGACTTTGCCAATGCCTACAACAGCCGAGGTCTTGCCCGCAGTGCTTTAGACGATAAGAAGGGCGCGATCGCGGACTATGACCAAGCGATTAAACTCAAGCCCGACTTTGCTCTTACCCACAACAACCGAGGTTCTGTCCGCAGTGATTTAGGCGATAAAAAGGGCGCGATCGCCGACTATGACCAAGCCATCCAAATTAATAATGATTGGGGAGATCTTGGACTTTGGGCAGCTTATAATAACCGAGGTATCGCCCGCCGTGAGTTAGGCGATAAGAAGGGCGCGATCGCCGACCATGACCAAGCGATCAAAATCAAGCCCAACGCTGAAGCCTACGTTGGTCGAGGACTTGTCCGCAATGCCTTAGACAATTATGAGGGCGCGGCTGCCGATTTTGACCAAGCAATCAAACTTAATCCCAACCTTGCTGAAGCCTATACTGGCCGAGGTGCTGCCCGCAGTGCTTTAGGTGATAAAAAGGGTGCGATTGCTGACTTGGAAAAAGCGCTTGAACTATCTCCTAGTGAAGATCCAAGGCGGCAAGATTTAATTGACATTCTTAAGAAACTTCAGCAATAACTCAAGCAATATCCGACAGCGTTAACCGTTGTAAATCAAAATGCAATCCCCGCCGTTCAAAATACTCGGGCAAATTAATCTGGACAAACAAATCCTTAAACTCCGCCGCAATCTCCGCCGGAGGATTTCCCGAAAGTGCCCGCGTAATCAACCGCTCCGCCACCTGAAACTCACCACAGTCAATGGCTAACGATGCTGCACTGCGATGGAGCACCGATCGAGTTGGTTCAGCCTCCAGGGTCTCCACCACCAAATCCGCCGCCGCCTGAGTTTCCTGGACAAACGCCTGCCGCAGCAAGTCCTGGACCTTCTCCATAGTTAAAGTACCGATCGGTTATCATAGAAGCAGTCCAACATCCCAAAGGAGTGGAAACAATGTCCCTAGCTGAACTGCTGCCGCTAGTCGATAACCTCAGCCAGCCAGACAAGGCAAGGTTATTCGATTATTTGGGTACTCACCTCAAGCCTGCAGATCCTGACGACGAATCAGAAGCGATGGTTCTTGATAGCCTGCGCCGATCGCTCCAACAAATCAAAGAAGGCAAAGTTCATCCCATTGCCGAACTCTGGGAGGGCATTGATGTCGGATGAGATTGTCCCTATAGAACTACTGTTCTCAGATGAATTTAAGGCCCTTGTGCAATTGCTGGCAAAGCGGTATCGCAAAATCCAGGCTGACCTTCAACCTCTTCTGGACGATTTGCAATCGGGGAACTTTGGGGCTCTACCGGATCTCCCGTGAGAGGCACTAGATATGGGTTTAGCTATATTAGGCCTTGTTCAAAGTTGGCCCAAATCGCTCATAGCCATGAAGGTCAAGGGTTAGGCGCTGAAAAATGTGTTTG
>JAAUSA010000106.1 GCA_012031975.1 Alkalinema sp. RU_4_3
GCATTATCAATCACAATCACCCCACCATCCCCATTCACCTTCGCAACCAAATAATCAATCCCAGCCTTCGCCGCACCCACAGCATTTAAACGCTTGAAATAAATAAAATCAGATACTGTCTTAGCAATGACCGTCCGCAAAAACTGCTCTCCATAGCCCGTCGCCGACACCCCACAGGTTTCATTGTCTGCATAGACCCCAGCCCCCACCACAGGCGTATCCCCCACCCGACCCCAGCGCTTATTCACCAATCCCCCCGTCGAAGTCGCCGCAGCGAGATTTCCTTCTAAATCCCTAGCCACAGCTCCCACGGTACCTAGTTTCTGCTTAATCCGTTCATGATCGAGCGTCATCCTGCCTGCCGCCTGAGCCTCCTTTAATTGCTCAATCCTGACAGGCGTAATGAAATAGTCATCCGGGCAAAACGCCACCCCAGCAAACCTCGCAAACTCGATCGCCCCCTCCCCCGCCAGCAACACATGATCGCCCTGGTCCAACACCTTACGGGCTAGCGCGATCGGATTCTTCACCCCCTTCACACAGGTCACCCCCCCCGCCCGCAACCCCGCACCCTCCATCAGGGCCGCATCCATTTCCACCTGACCCAGGGCATTCAGCACAGAACCCCGCCCCGCATTATACAGCGGCTCATCCTCCAGCAGCGTCACACAAAACTCCACCACATCTAAGGCCGAATCACCCCGTCTAAGACGAGCGCGCCCCTGCTCTAAAATCCCCAAAATACTCTCTCGAAACGCCGCCTCACTCGCCTCAAACTTTAGATCCTCCAGGGCTCCTGCGCCGCCGTGAATCATTAGGGAAAAATTGTCTTTAGTCGCCATGAGTAAACACCAGAAAAGAAAGAAAAAAGAAGAAAGAAAACCAGCGCTAAAGGTACGGTACCAGCTCCTCTAAAATCCGAAACCGTATATGGTTAATCGCTAAATCACCCATCCGTACTGACTCTGGCAAATCTGCTGCCCTCATTTTTTCAAAGGAAATTCCCTTACCGATTTCCGTATGGAACCAGGCCAGTCCCATAAAAAATCGCTCCGGGTAGGGACCGCGCTCGATCACATCATCAACATTCGACTCCATCGGCAGCCAGCCCACCCCCGGCAGATAGAACTCAATCCACACATGGTTAAACTCCGGCTCCAAGGGGACACCAAAGCGATCGTTATGGGCCGGACATTTATAGCGCCCGATCGTACGGCAGGCAATCCCGCTCAGACGGGCCAGGGCCAAAATCACCCCGACATATTCCCCACAGGAACCCACCCCCCGCGCCAGAGCCACATCCGGTGTATCAATCTTGGGCTGAATCCCGTAGGAAAGGCGATCGTACACGTAGTTGCGAATCTTCAACATCTTACGCAGCACATTGGTTTCGGTGCCGACCGCCGATCGCGCCGCCCGCTGAATCACCTCACTATCCATGGCCAGTTCGTCATCATCCACCAAGTAGCGCTCCTGCATCTCCTCCGGCAACGCCTCGTCCCCGGCCACCTGTGGTGTCAAACAATACTTCAACCCATACATCTCCATCACCACCCGCCAGCCAAACAGCCCCCCCTGGAAGGGCTGAATCTGATCGAACCGAAACACCGCCACCTTCTGACCATCCTGTTCCTCAATTTCGAGGGGGTGGCCGATCGCCTCCACATGCCGCACCCTTTGCCGCAGGGTGTCCGACGGCAAGGCAATCCGCCAGACCACCTGATTGATTGTCACGGCCTCTAGGGGCAGCAGCTCCTCCACATAGGACAGTTCGACCAAATAGCCATTGGACAGCGTGTAATGCTCCGCTGGCACAGTCTTCATGTAGAGCGGATGAACAAAGGTGCGATCGCGCCAAGCCAACTCAAAGGGATCGCCGCCGACTGCCTCCCCATTGGGATCATCGCGCAGGTAGGGCTCCTCCTGGGCATAGGCAATGTAGCAAATGTCCCGACCCCCCTCCCCCGGACAAAAGGCGATGCCCGTCGGCGAACTAAACGGCGTCAAAGCGCTGTAGCAAACCTCGCCCGTGGCGCGATCGCAACAATAGACCGTCTGCTCCAGGCGATCGCATACCCAAAGATGATCCCCATCCACGCAAAGCGTCTCCGTCCCTACACCGGGCTGGGGAAACTTCGCCACAAAAGTCCCTGTCTCTCGGGCAAAACTATGGATATAGCCCGACTTCTGGCAGGTGACATAGACCAGCGATTCCCAGACCGCAATGCCATTGGCGGGGTAGGGGAGTTCGGCAAATAGCGTTGGAACCAAGGTCATGCGATCGCAGTAAAACACCTGACAACCCTGGGTAAACCACAGATGATCCCCCGCCAAGCATAGATCCGTCACATCCAGCCAGGCTTCCACCTGCCGGGGATTTAGCACCATTGTATTACCCATGCGGGGGTCGAGGCGCAGCAGATAACCCCGCACTCGATCGATCGATAGCAAACAAGGCAACGGCTGATCAGCTTCCAGAGCCAACCCGGCCATGGCATAGACGCCCATGGGACGAAGGGTGGGGGCGATCGGCTCGGATGCCACAGCAACAGATCCAGAATCGAACATATTTGTTAGGCAGGGATTGGGGGAGGCGTCTTCGATTACAGCAATTCACACCCAAAATTTTGTCACCCAGGATGCAAACATAACTTTCAGACCTTCCTATCCTAGAATATGAAGGTCCTCCGAACGGAAGTTCTGCCCGATGAAAATTCTGTACGACCCTGACAAGGACATCTTGCAGATCTCCTTCAAAGATGAAGTAATCGAAGAAACCGCCCAGATTGCCCCAGGACTGATCTTAGACTATGACGTCGATGGCCATGTCCTGGGGATCGAACTGACCGATGCCTCAAAGCGCGTCGATAGCCCAACCACCATTACCTACCTGGTCGGTGCCGCCAACCAAGATAAGCCACAGCCATTGCTCAAGGGCGACGCTTGAGGCCCCTAGTCGCTCAGCCAAGCCTCCTTGCCCATCAGATCGCCCACGCAGTCCCGCAGGAGGTAGCCATGCTCCTCCAGGGTGCGCTCCATGTCTTCCCATGCGGCGGGCTTGAAGTGCTTGCAGAGTTCGTAAATTCGATTTTTGCGTCCGAGGAAGCCGCGATCGACGAGTCCCCTGACTTCGGCCTGGATATCCACGATGGAATGTTGTCGTAGTAAAGGCATAGCTGTCCAATGAGTGTGTGAAGTACAGCGCAATAAAACTCGGATCTAGGAGATTAAAACGTTGCGAACGAAAATCTTGGAAAAAGCTTCAGCGAGAATGTATAAAGAAATGCAAAACAAGATCCGCTTCCAAACTATTCTGCATTTTACAACACATTTTGATGGCGCATATCGATCGTGGTTAGTAGATATCCTATGACATTGATAGGAAATCCTGACCGTTGCGGCCGTCAATTCTGTGACTGTAGACCCAGGCACCCTCACAAGGAAGATCCCTTTATGACCGATACAGAACGGATTTTGATGTGTCCCCCCCACCATTATGATGTGGACTATGTTATTAATCCCTGGATGGAAGGAAACATTCACCGCGCCTCCAAAGAATTAGCTGAATCCCAGTGGAACGCCCTATACAGCGTTTTGATTAGTCATGGCCAGGTGGAATTGGTGAAGCCCCAGGTGGACTGGCCCGATATGGTGTTTACGGCCAATGCAGGTTTGGTGCTGGGGGATCAGGTCGTACTGAGTCGGTTTTTCCATCCTGAGCGCCAAGGGGAGGAGCCCCATTTCCAAGCTTGGTTTGAAGCGGCGGGCTGTAAGGTGCATGTTTTGCCCGAGGGGCTGCCCTTTGAGGGGGCCGGGGATGCTTTGTTCGATCGCGCTGGCGGCTGGCTCTGGGCGGGCTACGGCTTCCGCACAGAACTCGATGCCCATCCCTACATTGCTGAGTGGCTAGACATTGAGGTGCTGTCCCTGCGCTTGGTTGATCCCCGCTTCTACCACCTGGACACCTGCTTCTGTCCCTTGAGCGATGGCTCCCTGCTCTACTACCCCGCCGCCTTCGACACCTATTCCAACCGCCTAATCGAACTGCGTGTTCCCCCAGAGAAGCGGATTGCCCTGGGCGAAGTCGATGCAATCAATTTCGCCTGCAACACAGTCAACATCGGCAACGTGGTGGTCATGAACCAGGCCAGCGACGGACTAAGGCAAACCCTCGAATCGCGGGGCTTCACCGTGATCGAAACCCCGCTCACGGAGTTTCTCAAGGCGGGCGGCGCGGCCAAAATGCCTCACCCTGTAAGATGACGGAACCTCGACCCATCCCAGTCCCAAGGCACCACCCTCCAGTCCCGCACCATCAAACTCCCAGGGCCATCTGCTCGACTCGGGCCTGGTCAACCGCGCCCTCGACCAGATTGTCTCCAACGGCGGCAGCTTCCATGTCCTCAACTTCAGCCTCGGCAACCAGCGCCAGGACACCTCGATCGCCGAAATTAAGGTCTCGGCCCCGAATCGGGAGGTGATGGCTGAGATCATGGGTCAGTTGATCGATCTCGGCGCCGTCCATCCCCCCGAGGATGCCACCCCGGCGGTCCTCGCCGATGTGCCGCTCCCAGGTGTCGCCCCGGATGACTTCTATGTCAGCACGATCTACCCCACGGAGGTGCTGGTCGGCAGCACCTGGATCAAGGTACAAAACCAGCGCATGGATGGGGCGATCGCCATCACCCACACAGACCTCGGCCCGATCGCTAGATGCAAACTTCTGCGGGATCTAGCGATCGGCGAGTCCGTCGTGATCGGCAGTGACGGCATTCGTACCCAACGCAGTGCCACCTCGATCAAAAAAGCCAGCACCGAGGAATTTAGCTTCATGGGCGCGGGCGTCTCCAGCGAACGTCGGGTGGAATTAGTGGTCGAGCAGATCGCCTGGGATCTGCGCCAGATTCGCGATCGCGGCGGCAAAGTTGTGGTCACCGCTGGCCCCGTGGTCATCCATACAGGCGGCGCCCAGCATCTCTCCCACCTGATTCGGGAGGGCTATGTGCAGGCGCTCCTCGGCGGGAATGCGATCGCCGTCCACGACATGGAGCAGGCCATGATGGGCACCTCCCTCGGCGTCGATATGCAGCGGGGCGTCTCCGTCCATGGGGGCCACCGCCACCACCTGAAGGTAATCAACGCCATCCGCCGCTGTGGCAGCATCCATAAAGCTGTGGAACAGGGCATTGTCACCCAGGGAATCATGTATGACTGCGTTCAGCACCAGGTGCCCTTTTCCCTAGCCGGATCCATTCGTGATGATGGCCCCTTGCCCGACACCAAAATGGATTTAATCGAGGCCCAGACGGACTATGCGCGGCTCCTAGAGGGCGCGGACTTGGTATTAATGCTATCGAGCATGCTGCATTCCATCGGCGTCGGCAACATGACTCCAGCGGGCGTCAAAATGGTCTGTGTCGATATCAATCCAGCGGTCGTCACAAAACTCAGCGATCGCGGGTCCATCGAATCCATTGGCGTGGTCACCGACGTCGGCCTCTTCCTCAGCCTACTCGTCCAACAGTTGCACAAGCTCACGGGGAACTATGCCAAAGTCTAGGGGAATGCTGGTGTTTAGTTACAGTTGCTACAAAATTGCCCCTGGCGTCCTTGATAGGATAATGGGTGCGACAAAAGGCTTCTGCTCCTGAAACTTAGTCTTTTCAGCCTCGCTTAGACGAGCGCCATTCTCCCTGACCCAACAGACAAACCTGCCGACCGACTTCCCTACGATCCCACATGACCCTATGCTAGGGATAGAACCTCCTTCTAATTTAGATAGGCCAACATGACAAGTTCTATCTCTATCAAATACCCGGTTATGGTCATTGGTGGAGCAGAGGATAAGGTAAATGGGTGCGATATTCTGCGCGCCTTTTTCAAGAGTGCCGGCGGCAGTAATGCGATCATTGGCATTATTCCCTGTGCGTCCCAAGAACCCGCAATTGTGGGCGATCGCTACTTCAAGATCTTCCAGGCCATGGGTGCTAAGCAAGTCCAAGTCTTAGACATCCGCAGTGCCGATGAATGTAATGATGCGCGGTGGCTCAACGTCTTGGATCACTGCACAGGCATCTTCGTTACTGGGGGCGATCAAGTGCGACTCTGTGCCCTGTTGGGGAACAGTAAGCTAGTGGAACTCATGGAAGATCGGATCTGGTCTGACCAGATGGTTTTGGCGGGAACCAGTGCCGGGGCAGCCATGATGGGTTCGGCCATGATCGCGGGTGGCAGCAGTGGGGAATCCCCCAATGTGGCGCTCGTTGAACTGTCCGAGGGCCTCGGCATTATTCCTGAAATGCTCGTGGACCAACATTTCCACAATCGCAACCGCATGGCCAGGCTGTTCAGTGCAATTGCCGTCCACCCAACCGTTTGGGGATTGGCATTGACGAGGACACCTGTGCGGCCCTGAATCATGATGGCACCTTCCAAGTGCTCGGTAAGGGGACAGTCACGATCGTGGACCCAGCATCCCTCACCCATACCAACCATCCCCAATCCCAAGAAACCGATCCCGTTAGTCTGCATAACCTGAAGGTTCATGTTCTCTGTCCGGGCGATCGCTACGACTATAAAAATCGTGCGGTTCTCACCTAAGTCCGTTCTGAATCAGTCGATCTCCCATTGACTTTTTCACCCATCCGGTCATCCTCTGGGGCAATCTAAATTGCTCTATATTACTGTCACCAATGAAAATCCTTAAAACGCTAACGCTGCGCGGTCCGAACTACTGGAGTATTCGCCATAAGCGGCTAATTGTTGTTCGTTTGGATCTCGCGGATCTTAGCGATCGCCCCTCGGATACCATTCCAGGTTTCTATGGGGGATTGGTCGAGGCCCTGCCCAGCCTAGAGTCGCACTTTTGCTCACCGGGCTGTGTTGGTGGCTTTCTCTCTCGGGTACGGGAGGGCACAATGATGGGGCATATCATGGAGCATGTGGCCCTGGAATTACAGGTGTTGGCGGGGATGGAAGTGGGCTTTGGTCGGACAAGGGAAACGGCAGAGCCCGGTGTCTATCAGGTGGTGTTCCAATATTGCCATGAGGAAGCGGGCCGCTATGCCGCAAGGGCAGCCTTCAGGCTTTGCGAAAGTATTGTCGCCACGGGGCACTATTCCCAGGCGGAACTGGAAAAGGACCTGGCCGATCTGCGGGAGATTAAGGCGGATTCCGCCCTAGGACCGAGCACTGGTGCCCTGGTGCAGGCCGCTGAGCAGCGATCGATTCCAGCCATGCCCCTGGTTTCTCGGGGCATGATCCAGCTGGGCTATGGCAAGTACCAGCGGCGGATTCAGGCTTCCCTGACCAGTTGCAGCAGTCTGCTTGGAGTAGAATTGGCCGGGGATAAGGACAGTACAAAACAATTACTCGACCAGGCGGGCGTCCCCGTGCCCCAGGGCGCTTTGATCCATTCCCTAGCCGAACTGACCGAATCGATCGAGGCGATCGGCGGCTACCCCATCGTGATCAAGCCCCTCAATGGCAACCATGGCCGGGGGATTACCCTAGACATTCAAAGCTGGGGCGAGGCGGAAAAGGCCTACGATGTGGCCCGTAAGGTCTGTAAGGAAATCATTGTCGAGAAGTTTTATACCGGGAGCGATCACCGCATTCTGGTGGTCAACGGTCGGGTGATCGCCGTGGCCGAACGGTTGCCAGCCCATGTGGTGGGCAATGGCAAGGACTCTGTGGCCGATTTGGTCGCCATGGAAAATCGCAATCCGCGCCGGGGCAAGGGCCATGACAATGTGCTGACCCAGTTGCCCCTAGATGAGGCCACCGATGCAATTCTCAGCCGTCAAAACTGCGATCGCGGCACCATCCTCAAGGAAGGTGAGGTTTGCTACCTGCGATCGACGGCGAATTTGAGTACGGGGGGGATTGCGGTCGATCGCACCGATGATATTCACCCGGATACCGTCTGGATGGCCCAGCGGGTGGCGGCTTTGATTGGGCTGGATGTGGCGGGGATTGATCTGGTGACGCCGGATATTACTAAGCCCGTGGGGGCCGTCGGCGGTGTGGTCGTGGAGGTGAATGCGGCGCCGGGGCTGCGGATGCATTTTGCGCCGAGCGAAGGGATCGCCCGGAATGTGGCGGCGCCGATTATTGAAATGCTGTTTCCCTCGGGGACACCGACCAGGATTCCGATCGTGGCGGTCACAGGCACCAATGGGAAGACCACAACAACCCGTTTGATTGCCCATATCTTCCGGCAGGTCCATGACAATGTGGGTCTGACCACCACGGATGGCATCTATATTAATGATCACCTGATTGATAAGGGTGACAATACAGGTCCCTTGAGTGCCCAGGTGGTCTTGCAGGATCCCACGGTGGATATTGCGGTACTTGAAAGTGCGCGGGTGGAATTTTGTCGATCGGGCCTGGCCTTTGACACCTGCGATGTCGGGGTGGTGCTGAATGTGGCGGCGGACCACTTAGGCCTGGGGGATATTAATACGATCGATGAGATGGCCCGCGTTAAGGCAGTGATCGCCGAGGCGGTCGATCCCGATGGCGTTGCGATTTTGAATGCCGATGACGAGCGGGTGGCGGCAATGGCCGATCGCGTCCGGGGTCAGGTGGCCTATTTTTCCATGAATCCTGAGAATCCGATCGTCCTAGACCATGTGCAGCGCGGCGGGGTGGCGGCGGTCTATGACAAGGGCTATCTGACGATTTGGCAGCAGGACTGGGTCCATCGGATTGCCCCGGCGAAGCAGTTGCCGGTCACGATGGCGGGTAAGGCTCCGTTTATGATTGCCAATGCCTTGGCGGCGAGTTTGGCGGCCTTTGTCCAGGGTGTGGAGATTGATGCCATTCAGGCGGCGCTATTGAGTTTCCGGGCCTCGGCGGAGCAGACACCGGGTCGGATGAATCTGTTTAATCTGGGCAAATACCATGCGCTGGTGGACTATGCCCATAATCCGGCGGGCTATGAAGCGGTGGGTGGGTTTGTCAAAAACTGGGTTGGGCCGACGGTGGGTGTGATTGGGGGACCGGGCGATCGCCGTGATTGCGATTTGATTGAGTTGGGTCAAATTTCAGCGGGCATTTTTGACCAGATTGTCATTAAGGAGGATTTTGACAAGCGGGGCCGGGAGCTTGGGGAAGTGGCAACGGTGATTACCGAAGGGGTCACCCTGGGCAATCCAAAACTCACTCCCCAGGTGATTTTGGATGAAATCGAGGCGATTAATCAAGCACTGGATAATGGGCCGGAGGGTGGGCTTGTGGTGATTTTTCCGGAGAGTGTGACAAGGGCGATCGATCTAATTAATGCCCGCAATCCGCTGCCGGAGGTGGCATTTGAGGCGATCGAGCCAAAGCCGGGCCGCAAGCGTCGTCAGACGTCGGGGGCGGAGCGCAATGGTAAGCGGCCCCAGGCGGTTGAGTCGGTGACTGTTTAGTTCATGAGTTCATCAGGGCCAATGACTAATCCCCTACATCCTTTGACAAGAGATTTAGGGGATTAATTTTGAAGAAACTCCGTTGACTTGCCTTCGAGTTTACGCCTTGGCTATTGCGGATCCTTTCCGTCTGCGATAGGCGGCGGCTCCCATGCCGATGAGAGCAGGCAGAAGCGCTGGAGTAGGGACAGCAACCGTAGCAGGACCATTGATGCCTATATTAAATCCTCGGAAACGTAGAGCATCGTTACCAACTGTGTCTCTAATACTCAGAGTCCAATTACCAACCGAAGACAGACCATTAAAAATGCTCAAATCACCAACAGGTCGGAACGTACCAGGTCGGGGGAGATCGGGATTAACATTGACAACCTCCGTTGCTTGCTGATCAAAAATGATTTGACCCTCGAATAGTGTACTTTCAGCACCACTATTGAAGCTACCACTACTAATCAAATCAACAGAGGTTACCCCATCAGGCGCAAGCAAGCTGAATACAATTTCGTTGAAAAAAGGAACACCTGTAGGATACGGTGGATCGAACGTTTCTCCATCCGCCTTCACAAAATCGACCAAAACATTTAAGTCAGTGATTGTTTCATCGTCTGAAAACGTAATTATTCGATTCCCTGATGAACTATCAAAATATCCTGGCGTATTGTCTGAACCTAATAATGCAGCTTGGCTAGGATTTGCGATCGCCATTACACTGCCAAATCCAACCACAGCAATAGCCAAATTGCCCATCTTGGTTTTTAAAGTAGTCATAGAACTGAATTAACTCCTTAAGGTTAGAACGAATGACAGGAAAGTCCCTGAATACTCAAGCAAGATTAAAATACGTAGCTTTGATGAATTTCGGCGATGCTGCCCATCGATTATAAAATGCTTCCAGATCTAGAATTAGAGCCTTGACATCAATAGCCTAGAAGTTCAGTCCAAATAATTCTCAGCTCAATCGCAGAAGGGTGAGCCACCTTTCTCAAGCATGAAACAAGCGATCACGCAAATCAAATAAACCTGCATGCGGTAGATCAACAAAAAGCCTGACCAAAATGTCAAACTGCCTAAAGAATTCCCTACTGATAGCGAAAGCCGCCCTTCAGTATGAGCGCTTTCATCACCCTCACCCCCGTGTTCAGATGAAGATGGAAGCCCTGTGGTTAAAAAGCCAAGGCATGGAGCATCAAGAGATTACAAAGTTGGTAGGTTCCCTGGTAATCCTTGGGGCGTCGTCGGTGGTTCCTCAACGCCCCCTAAATCCCACAATTCTGGGGGCCGTTAAACTGGGTGGAATTAGAAGCCATCTGTAGGCACGGTGGCGATTGCTCCCAACAATCACAAGACAAACGATCGCCCATCACTCCCGAATCCCCACCTGTCGCTCATCCACAATCCACAAACGCGAGAGCGATCGCCTCCGTTTCCAGCAGTGGAATCACGCGATCGCCCTAACCTGCCCCAAAGGCAAAGGCACCAAGCGTTCTCGGGCTAGTTCTGCTGTATAGGCGATCGCTACACAGCTCACCCTTGCACCAAACTCCGATGATAAACCGCCAGATTATCCCACCCCAACGACTCCATAAAAAACAACACCAAACAATAGGCATCACTCGTCTCAGGATGCCTTAGCCAATTGACCCGCAGCCTCCCCTTCGCCAAAGACTCCAATTCCACTAGCCTATTGCCCATCTCTGGAAACCCCTGGGGCAAATTCGATCGACCAGGATGTCAAGCATTTGATCCCGGCAGGGAATAATAGGCCCATGGACCTGGGACAAACGGTAGTGAACCATACAACACCAAGGAGATGCGGCCCCTATGCTAGGCTCCACTGCGGTGCCAATATCACCTCCCAGGCTCCGCGATACAGTTGTTTTGTGCGGTGGCGATCTATTATGCAATTGAATGATTACGATCCAGGGGACTTTTACGATGAACTTTTCATCGCACCGGGAAAACCCCGTCTTGAGGCTATCCCACTGATTGAGCGCCTCTGTAACCTCTCGCCCACCGAACTAAAACGCCGCCATGAAGCAGCCCAGATCGCCCTGTTCAAGCTAGGGGTGACCTTCAACGTCTACAGCGACAACCAAGGATCCGAACGGATTCTGCCCTTCGATATTATTCCCCGCATCGTTGCCATGGACGCTTGGCAAAAGCTAGATACCGGGCTAAAACAACGAATTCAGGCCCTCAATCTCTTTCTGGCAGATATTTACGGCAACCAGAAGATTTTGAACGATCGGATCATCCCCCGAGAACTCATCGAGTCCGCCAGCGGCTACCTACCAGCCTGCCAAGGATTGAAACCCCCTGGGGATATTTGGTGTCATATTACGGGCACGGATCTGGTGCGCGATCGCCAGGGCGAATGGTTCGTCCTAGAGGACAATCTTCGCTGCCCCTCAGGTGTATCCTATGTGCTAGAAAATCGTCGGGTGATGAAAAGTTCCTTCCCGGTTGTGTTTGACATGATGAAGATTCAGCCCGTGGAAGAGTATCCCAATTATTTACTCGAAACGTTGCTTAATCTGGCTTCTCCAGCCATTTCAGATCCGACAGTTGTTGTACTTACACCCGGAATGTACAATTCCGCCTACTTTGAACATTCCTTCCTGGCCCAGCAAATGGGCGTGGAACTGGTGGAGGGTAGGGATTTGGTGGTGGTGGATGGCTATGTCAAAATGCGGACCACCAAAGGATTAAAACGTGTGGATGTGATCTATCGGCGCATCGATGATCTGTTTATTGATCCGCTGGTGTTTCGATCGGATTCAGCCTTGGGCGTGCCGGGGCTGATGGAGGTCTATCGATCGGGGAAGGTGGCGATCGCCAATGCCCTGGGCACGGGGGTGGCAGACGACAAGGTGATCTATGCCTATGTGCCGGAGATGATTCGCTATTACCTGGGAGAAGAACCGATATTGGCCAATGTCCCCACCTACCTTTGCTGGGAGCCGAAGCAGCAGAGCCATGTGCTGGCCAACTTAGATAAGCTTGTGGTCAAGGCCGCCGATGAGTCCGGGGGCTACGGGATGCTGGTGGGGCCGCATTCGACGGCGGCGGAGCAGGCGAGTTTTGCGGAAAAGATTAAGGCCCATCCGCGTAAATATATTGCCCAGCCCACCCTGAGTCTCTCCCGTGTGCCGACCTTGCTGGGCGATCGCTACACAGGTTGCCATGTCGATCTGCGGCCCTATGTGCTCTATGGCAAGGATATCTATGTCAATCCCGGTGGGTTAACCCGTGTGGCGCTGAAGCCTGGATCGCTGGTTGTGAACTCTTCCCAGGGCGGGGGGAGTAAGGATACTTGGGTTGTTTAGGGGTTGTTTACTCAATGGGAGGTCTACTATGCTGAGTCGTGTTGCGGATTCGATTTACTGGCTAAATCGCTATGTTGAGCGGGCTGAAAACATCGCGCGGTTTATCGACGTGAATTTGATGTTGCTGCTGGATGCCTTGCCGGATGCCGCCCAGCAGTGGGAGCCATTGGTGTTGACGACGGGGGATTTGCCCCTGTTTCAGGAACGCTATGGGGAGGCGACGGCGGATAATGTGATTCGGTTTTTGACCTTTGATACGAGCTATCCCAATTCGATTTTGTCCTGTCTAAGATCGGCCAGGGAAAATGCGCGATCGGTGCGGGAAATCATTTCTTCGGAAATGTGGGAGCAGGTGAATGCCTTTTATTTGATGGTGAATGAGGCCGACCAATCCAGGTATGTGATGGAGCTATCGGACTTTTTCCACCAGGTAAAACTATCGAGCCATCTCTTTGCTGGGGTAATGGATGCGACGATGACCCACAATGAAGGCTGGCACTTTGGCCAGATTGGGCGGCGCCTAGAGCGGGCGGATAAGACAGCCAGGATTTTGGATGTGAAGTACTTTATTCTGCTGCCCTCCCTGCGCTACGTCGGCAGTATGCTGGATAATATTCAGTGGATGGCCCTGCTGAAATCTGCCAGTGCCTACGAGATGTACCGGAAGCGAGGGGGGCATCGTCTTTGTCCCACCGCGATCGCCGAATTCTTGATTCTCGATCCAGAGTTTCCCCGATCGATCCGGTTCTGTGTGACCCAGGTGGAGCGATCGCTCCATGAGATTATGGGGACCCCGATCGGCACCTGGAGTACCACCATCGAGCGCACCCTGGGAAAACTGCGAACGGACCTGGATTATCTGACCATCGAAGATATCATTCAATCCGGACTCCACGAAAATCTGGATGATTTGCAACTGCGGATGAATCTAGTGGGCGGGGCGATCGGTGAGACCTTTTTCGCGTTTGAGTCCCCCAGCATGGCTATTTCAGCCTGAAATCTATGCAGTTTTCCATAGCGCACAGCACCACCTATACCTACAGCCAGCCCGTTATTCTAGAACCCCATGTTCTGCGGTTGACACCTCGCGGTGATGGGCACCAGGGACTGCGATCGCACAGATTAGAGATTTCGCCCGTTCCCCTCGGGCAGTCAGCCGTGAACGATTTTGAAGGCAACACCACCGTCAAGGTTTGGTTTGCGCCGCAGCGGGAGCGTCAGTTGGTGGTGACGGTACGATCGCAGGTGGAAACCCTCTGCACCAATCCCTTCAACTACCTGCTCGAACCCTGGGCACAGCAATTGCCCTTTAATTATCCAGCTTCGGTGCTGAACCAAATCCAGCCCTATCTCAGTGGTCCGCCTTGGCGATCGTCCGTGGATGGGTCGGTGGCGGACCTGGCCCAGGAGGTGAGTCAATCGGTAAATGGCAATGTGAGTCAGTTTTTGACGGCGTTGAATCAGCGCATTTGCGATGGCTGTGACTATATTTTCGGGAACTAGGCCCCCCTTTTCCGGCGGGCTATACCTGGAAACATCGCCAGGGGGCCTGTCGGGATTTGACGGTGCTATTTATGGAGGCCTGTCGATCGATCGGGTTGGCCGCCCGGTTTGTCAGTGGGTATCAATGTTTGACCGATAGTCCCCCGGAGGACGGGTTCCATCTCCATGCCTGGGCAGAGGTCTATCTCCCTGGTGCGGGCTGGCGGGGCTTTGATCCGACCCAGCGGGCGGGGGCCGTGGCCGATCGCTATATTGCCCTAGCCGCGAGCGTTTATCCCGGTGATACGACGCCCGTTGTGGGGGCCTTCAGTCAAGGCAATGGGGCTCAAAGTCAGATGGAGTCTACCGTGATGATTCAAGTCACAGCGCCTGGCGCCAGTCAATATCAGGCATCCGATTAAAGGCCTCATTGAGCGAGATCTCCCAGGCGGAGCGAATCTCCCGCAGATAGGGGTCGCTGCGTTCAAGCCGGAGTTCGTAGCCAATCTCAAAGCTATCCTGCTCGTACATCATCAGATTAATCGGCGGTCCCACAGAAACATTGGATTTCATCGTGGAATCAATCGACAGCAGCGCACATTTAGCCGCCACGGCGATCGGCGTCTCAAAAGTCAAAATCCGATCGAGAATGGGTTTGCCATACTTCGCTTCGCCGATTTGCAAAAATGGCGTTTCGGGACAGGCATGGATGAAGTTGCCCTGGCGGTAGATCATGTATAGGCCGGGCTCTTCCCCTTGGATTTGGCCGCCGAGGAGAAAGCTGCATTGGAAGTCAATGTTGTCGCGCTCTAGCCAGGGGCGATCGCGCTCTTGCAATTGCCGAATCGTATCGCCGATGTAGCGGGCCACGTCGTAGAGGGAAGGGAGATTGTACAGGTTAAAGGTCGCCTCTGTTTTGATATCCCGCTGGAGCACATTCACCAGGGCCTGGGAAATGGACAGGCTGCCCGCTGTGCAGAGACAGATGACGCGATCGCTCTGGTCTGAGAACTTAAACAATTTCGGATAGGTCGATACATCAATCCACCCCCGCATTGGTGCGAGAATCCGCTGCCATTACTAAACCCGATCGGGTCAATATGCCAAGACAATAGGTCATAAGCGCCGCTATGTGAGGTCAGATAAAAACGATAGCACGGATTAGATTCGTCCTTTTTCTCCGTAGCTAAAGTATTTTTTGAAGCCTAAAATGGGCTGCTCAATGAATTTCCAGGATAGGATCGCGGCTGTAAACGTGATCAAAATACTAACGGGAAAGCGTAAAACGGGATCTTGAATATAGGGTAGATGGAAAAAATGATATAGCGCCACGGGGGCAAACATGTGATAGACGTAGATCCCATAGCTGAGTTTGCCCATTTGAACCATGGGTTTGGATTCAAAAAACCGACCGACCACGCCCGTGAAGCCCCGCGCCGCCCGCTGTACAAACCAGGCACAGCATCCGGCTAAACCGACTTGGGCGATCGTCAACGTGAGGTGATCGCCATGGCCATTGTTGTTAAGCGGATGTAAGATAAAATATAGGGGTGTGCCAATCCATAGGCCGAGTTTGCAGAGGGTGTAGCTGCGGTAATTGTGGCTGGGGTTTTGGTAGTTCACCCAGGCAAGCAATGCACCGACTCCGAGTAAGTCGAGTTGGGTGACGAGGGAAGAGGCAATCCAGATTCCGTTGAAGTTAAATTTCACCATTAAATAGCGGGAAATTACACCTAGTGCTATCGTACTAATAATCCCCCCCTTCAACCATTTCTGGGGACAAAGCAGGATAAAACAGGGCCAAATCAGATAGAACTGCTCTTCCACGGCCAGGGACCAGAAGGCGGCGATTTCCCCAGGCCAGGAATTTTGAATCGAGGTATAGAAGTTCGTGGCGTAGGCCAGGTGCCAGAGGATACTTTCTCGCACCGGGGGCGTATCGGCGGCGTAGGCGATCGCCAGCACCAGATAATAGATCGGAAAAATCCGCAAGGCCCGCCGGATATAAAATATCTTCAAGGCGCCACCGATTGTCTCCTTACCGGAGGAGACCCTGTCCCTCGCCCGCAGCAGGATGCCCGTAATCAAAAACCACTAATCACAAAGAAGAAGCCTTACCCCCGCTCCCGCCCCATTGCAGGGTGCTATTGATCCACCAACT
>JAAUSA010000107.1 GCA_012031975.1 Alkalinema sp. RU_4_3
CATTCCCTTCTTTGCCTTCCCAAAAGACATCCGCAAAGCGATCTACACCACCAATGCCATTGAATCTGTCAATATGACCCTTAGAAAAGTACTTCGCAACCACAGACACTTTCCCACCGATGAATCCGCTATGAAAGTAATCTTCCTGGCCTTGAACAACATCTCTAAAAAGTGGAACATGCCCATTCGTGATTGGAAGAGCGCTCTTAACCGTTTCGCGATCGAGTTTGAAGGCCGCATGCCTACTTGATTTCAGCCCTGACACAAAATCCTTGACAAACCCCAATCCCAACCTGTTTCAACAGGTTTAAGCTATTAGCCTCGGGTTTTAACCCAAGGCGGACATTGCAACCGCCGCCCAACCCCAGAATCTCAGTCACAGCGCGATCGCCCCCTCCCCTCATCAATCCCCTGGTCCCTCACCACAAACTCCTGCACCCGCAACCGATCCTTCCGCACCGTCTCATCCACCCAAGGTGCGATCGGATC
This sequence comes from Alkalinema sp. RU_4_3, assembly GCA_012031975.1. GTDB lineage: Bacteria > Cyanobacteriota > Cyanobacteriia > Leptolyngbyales > Leptolyngbyaceae > JAAUSA01. The sequence goes on from JAAUSA010000107.1 coordinate 490, forward strand.
AATGAATCCCGTAGCTCGCCTAAAAAACTACAAGCCAATGCTAGGTGAGTGGCAAATGGATAATTTGATCCTGATATTCACCATCGATCGATCCATCAGCAATTAACAATAATTCGTCGATATTTTGCCCAATACTCAATTCTAGATTCAGCACAAAGATCCCTGGAATATGCCGATCGATCGCAATATGATCCCTCAAATGTCCAGGCATCGATTTCCGATTATTTGTCACCAAGATGAAATCGTACTCCTCACACCAAATCAAAATCTCTGGATCAAGGGTCCCGAGTCCCGGTGCACCAACCTCCCCAACGGTCCAAACCAACAAGTCCGATCGTTTCCGTCGCATTTGCTTAGCATAGGCCGGAATAACGTTTTCATCCATTAAATACTTTATCGCCATCGATCAAGCACCCATAGGTAGCGATCGCTCTGTCTTAAGCTTCCGCAGTCGTGCTGCTGCAGGATGGGGATTGGCAGTTTGTTGCTTTCGCTCTCTGTGCGACCACTCTAACCAATCCTCTAAATATAGACTCACCTCTTCTGAATTCTGCAAGTAATACAAAATTGTTGCATACACCTCAGCTAAACTCAAGGTCGGATAGAGCGCTTGGATTTCTTCGGCTGTCCGCTCCCGATGCAAATACTCAAACAAAACCGTCTCTATACCAATCCGATGGCCTTTAATCCGAATATCATCCGGAGCCAGGAAGTCAAAATACTGATTCAGTGACATAGCTATCTCCTCCCATATCTTTGATTAGCCGACGTTTGGTTATGCACAGTGGCCTTCAGAGCCACCCTAAGTTTAATAGATTTCCTATGGGATGGCGATCGCCCCCTCACCCCTCCCTCACTTCATCAATCCCCTGATCGCGCACCACAAACTCCTGCACCCGCAGCCGATACTCCCGCACCGTCTCATCCACCCAAGCCCGATCGTGCCCATTCGCACAAATATGAATCACCGGATCACTCGCATCCGGCAAAATCAAAATCCAGCTATCATGCTGACGATTGAAAATCTTCACCCCATCAATCAACTCTATAGTATCACTCCGATGCGTCTCCACCAAATGCCGCATCAGCGCCCCCTTCGCCGACCAAGGACAACGCACCGTCTGGGTCTTATGGATAATACGAGGCGATGCCGCTCGAATTTCACCCAGCGATCGCTCCTGCAACGTCAATAACTCAATCAGCTTCGCAATACAAAACATCGCATCAAACCCCGGATGCAACTGCGGGAAAATAAACCCCATCTCCCCGCTCCCCCCCAGCACCGCATTCGGATCGTTATAGCAAGCCTCCATCAACGCCGTTGGATTCGCCTTAGTCCGCTTCACCTTCGCATCATGCTGCCGGGCGATCGCCTCCACCGCACTCGAAGCATTCACTGGCACCACAACCGTACTGTGGGGATGGGCCGTCAACATCACATCCACCATCAGCGCCGTCAGCGCCTCCCCCCTTATCGGCGTCCCCGTCTCATCCACCAAAATCAACTGCTCCCCATTCGCCGACACCTGCACCCCAAAGGTCGCCTTCAGCGCCTCCACCACATGGCCCAACTGGTTTAATAGACTCTCACGATCGGCCACCGAAGGCGTATTCTGCGTCAAACTCGCATTCAACACCACCGCATCACAGCCAAACTTCGCCAACAGCTGCGGCAACACCGCCCCCGACACCGCATAGGCATAGTCAATCACCACCTTCGAACTGCTCTGCTGCATGGCCGTTGCATTCAAGCGATTTTCAAAACTCCGACTGTAAATATCGATCGCCTGATACACCTGCACAATATTGCCAATATCCGCCACCGGAGCCCGCCGGAAATCCTCCTTAAAAAAGGCCCCCTCAATCTTCTTCTCCGCCGACTTACTCAGATTGATCCCCTTACTGTCAAAAAACTCAATCAAAATCTGATCGGGCCGATCGGGATGGACCCGCACATGAATCCCACCCCCACATTCAACGTCGGCAACACACTCCGCGCCACCGGAATCGCCGTCGATTCCAAATCCTGAATATGCACCCCCACCGACATCAGCCCCGACATCAGCGATCGCGTCACCATCCGGGCAATCGGCCGCTGATCCCGCGACACCGCCACCTGTGCCCCCGGTTTCAGCGTCGATCCATAGGCCGCCCCCAACTTCACCGCAAACTCCGGAATAATATCCACATTCGCCAGGCCAGCCACCCCCCGCTGCCCAAACAGATTGCGATGGGCCGTCACCCCCCAGATCAAATTGCTGTTCAGCGTCGCCCCCGCCTCCACACTCTTACTCGGCCAGACCCGCACATGGGGACCCACCTTCGCCTCCTCGCCGATCGTGCAAAGCTGCCCCACCACTGCCCCCTCTAAGACTTGGGAACGGCGATCGAGCCGACTGCCCCGCCCGATCACACAGCCCCGCAGCTGCGTCTCCTGACCAATAATCACCCCATTGCCAATAATCGGCCGCTTCAGATCCGCATCCGCCGCCACCGTCACATTATCCCCAATCACCGTACCCGCCTCCAGCGTCACCCGCGCCCCAATCCGACAGTGGCTGCCAATCAACACAGGCGGCGTCAGCATCGCCGTCGGATCGATATAGCTCCCCTCCCCCAGCCAAACCCCCGGCGACTGCTCCCGGTAGGCCATCTCCAACTTCACTCGCCCCATCAGCGCATCATACTGGGCCTCCCGATAGGTCTCGAGCGCCCCCACATCACACCAATAGCCCTTGGCCACATAGCCATACATCGGCTCCCCCTTCTCCAACAGTTGCGGAAACAGATCCTTGGAAAAGTCCGACTCCTCCCCCACGGGCAAGTAATCCAGCACCTCGGGCTCAAAAATATAAATCCCCGTATTCACCGTATCCGAGAACACCTCGCTCGTCGAAGGCTTCTCCAAAAACCGCTTCACCCGCCCCTCCTCATCCGTAATCACCAGCCCAAACTCCAGGGGATTGGGCACCGCCGTCAGGACGATCGTCGCCTTAGATTTCTTCTGACGGTGAAAGTCTATGGCCGCCTGCAGGTCAAAATCCGTGATGCTATCGCCGCTAATCACCAAAAAAGTCCCATCCAGCAGCTCCGCAATATTCTTCACACAGCCCGCCGTCCCCAGGGGTTCGTCCTCCTCCACGGCGTAGGAGATCTGCACGCCCAAAGCACTGCCATCCTGGAAATAGTCCCGCAGCAGGTTAGGCAGATAGTGGAGGGTGGCGATCACCTCGGTGATCCCGTGGCGACGCAGCAGATTGATGATATGCTCGGCGATCGGGCGATTGAGAATGGGAACCATGGGTTTTGGGAGATCGCAGGTCAGAGGACGCAATCTCGTGCCCGATCCGCCTGCCATGAGTACTGCTCGCATGCTGCCGACCTCCCGAGAGATGTTTCTTCTAGTATGGCACTCCCCCAGTCCCCGTAAAAATTCTGAACTTAAAATGATTAGCCGGATGGACCAAACCCTATCTCGTAGAAGACAAAGAGGGCATTTCGAGAAAAGCAGGGCTAGAATATTCCAGGCGGTGTGTGGTGGTTAACTCAATCTGGGAAGGGGTTTAGTGTGAAGAGGGTTATGATTTCTTTGGGGGCAATGCCAGGCCGGGCGATCGCGGTTTTGCTAGGTCTAGCGCTAACGGCTTTGCCGGGGCAGGCGGCGGAACGGCTGACGCTGTCCTATGGGCTGCTGGAGCGATCGATTACGCTTCAGACGCTGGAAAAGTATGCGAACAGTGGGGAGTTGGACAACGACCTCTCTGTCTACACGAGCTACGTCAAATCCGAACAGCGGGACCAGCTCCGGAAGGCCCTCAGTCTCAAGTCGGATCTTTCGCCCGTGGCGGTCTCCCAGTTTCTCTACAGTCCCCAGGGAGATATTCTGCTGAAGCGGCTGGGACAGTTGATTCAGCCGGAGTCACGGGACAATGGATCCCTTGCCATTCGGGCGGCATTGATCCTGGCGGCGGACGATCCTGAGGGCCTGACGCCCCTCAACGTGCTGCGGCGCTTCCCGACCAGAGGTATTCGGGTGGACCTGCAAAAAACCCTAGCCCTAGTCGGCGAACTCGATGCGATCGTCGGCCGCACCAACCGGGTCAGCAAGGCGATCGCCAAGCAGGCCGATGCCGAGGCGATCGCTGCCCCCCTGACCAATCCCGCCCTGATGGCGAAGCTAGCCAACCGAGGCAAACAGATTGTGCGTAAGCAGACACTGAATTTGGTAGACAATGGGCGCGTCACGGTGACGGGCTTTGTCAAACCGAGGGCATTTTCGGCGGATCTCTATTTGCCCTCGGGAAGGCAATCGCGCAAGCTACCGCTGATTGTGATTTCCCACGGGCTAGGGTCCAACTTGACGACCTTCCAGTATCTGGCGGAGCATTTGGCCTCCCATGGCTTTGCCGTGGCCATGCCGGAGCATACGGGCAGCAATACCAAGCAAATGCAGGCCCTGGTGAGTGGACTGGCGGCGGAGGCAGCCACCCCGAGTGAATTTGTCGATCGGCCCCTGGATGTGAAATTCCTGCTCGATGAGTTGGGGCGGCGGGGCTTTGGGACTCTGGATCTCACGCGGGTGGGGATGCTGGGCCAGTCCTTTGGCGGCTATACCAGTCTGGCCCTCTCCGGGGCACCGATTAATTTTTCCCGACTTGAGGAAGCCTGCACCACGGAGAAGCAGGTGAACACGTTTAATATTTCCCTACTGTTGCAATGCCGGGCCGGCACGCTGCCGAAGAAGGACTACAACCTGTCCGATCCCCGGATCGCCGCATCGCTGGCCATTAACCCGATTACCAGTGTGGTGCTCGGGGAGGCGGGCCTGCAACGGGTGAAGGTACCGACGATGATCGTCACAGGCAATGCCGACACCGTTGCGCCTGCCCTGCCGGAGCAGATTGTGCCCTTTTCCTGGCTCGGATCCCAAGATCGCTATCTGGTCCAGGTCGATCGCAGTACCCATTTTTCGTTTCTGGGCGAAGAGGAAAAAGGCAATGATCCCCTGCCCGTACCCACGGAAGTTTTGGGGCCGACACCGGAGGTAACCCGCCAGTACATGCGGGCTTTAAGTGTGGCCTTTTTCCGGACACACTTACTCAACCAGCCAGGATTTCGGCAATATTTGACTGCGGCCTATGGCCGGGCCATTACCCAGGACCCATTGAGGGTGGATATTATCAAGTCCATTGATGGGGGCATCCTCAAGGGCGATCGCAGTCAAGATTGGGTACTCGCCCTAGCTGAGCCCTAAACGTATTTGGTGCGTTGGTTCACCGGAATCCGAATCAGGAATTCGGTGCCATAGCCCAGCTCAGAGGAGCAGGTCAGTTCACCATGGTGGCGTCCAGCGATGATTTGGTAGCTAATGGCCAGTCCCAAGCCTGTCCCTTTGCCCACATCTTTTGTGGTAAAAAAGGGATCGAAAATCCGCGATCGATGCTCCTCGGCAATGCCAATGCCATTATCAATAATTGAGATCGAAATTTCATCGGCAATGTCATAGCTCGTCGCAATACAGATCGTCGGCGGTAATTCCTGGTCATCCTGCCAGCGCCCCAGGTCAATCGCCGACTCGATCGCATCAATACTATTGCTCACAATATTCATAAAGACTTGGTTGAGCTGAGCTGCATAGCATTCCACATCTGGAAAATCGCCGTAGTTTTTTACCACTTGAATTTCGCACCTAGAAGCCGTAGATTTCAAGCGATGCTGCAAAATTAATAGCGAACTTTCCAGCCCTTCATGGATATTTACCCGTTTCATATGGGCTTCGTCAAGACGAGAGAAGGTGCGTAGCGAAGCAACAATTTGACGAATGCGATCGGCTCCGTTGGCCACAGAAGCCAGGGTTTTGGGCACATCTTCGCGTAGAAATTCTAGATCTAGCTGGGAGAAATAGTCAGCGATCGCCTTCTCTTTGCCGAATTTCTCTTCGCAGATTTGCAGCATGTCGATCAGGATTTGACCGTATTTTTCTAAATGCTCCAGATTACCGATAATAAAATTGACCGGATTATTAATCTCATGGGCAACCCCCGCTACCAATTGACCTAGACTGGCCATTTTTTCATTTTGAATTAGCTGACTTTGAGATTGTTTTACTTCCTGGAGTGCCGCTGATAATTTTGCCGCTTGCTGTTTGGTTTGGTTTAATAATTCGGCCTGCTGCAGGGCCACGCCTAATTGGACGCCGACCTGGGCCAGCAAGGTGGTTTCCTCTTCCTGCCAGTAGCGGGGCTGTTGGTTTTGGTAGGCCATCAGGAGGCCCCAGAGGGTTTCGCCCTGAAGGATGGGCACAAAGGTTTCGTGGCGCGGATAGGCCCGACTGCTCGCCTGGAAAAAGCTACTGAGATCGGGCATCAGATTCGGCACGGTCTGATCCATCTCGATCGACACCACCCCATCGGCGATCGAATCCGCCACAAATTCCCCACTCCAGTCGGGATAGAACCGATAGATCGCCACGCGATCGACCTCCAATAGCAATCGCACCTCCTGGGTGGTCACCTGGAAAATCGAGGCAATATTTAAGGATTTGCGAATATGCTCAATGGTCTTGGCTAGGGCCTTTTGGCGTTCCGTGGCCTTGGCGAGCTGGGCGGCCTGGGCCTGGAGCTTGCGGATGAATTCGGCCTGTTGCAGGGCAATGCCGAGCTGTTTGCCCACCTGCACCATCAGGGAAACTTCGTCATCATGCCACAGGCGCGGGCCATTATTTTGAAAGGCGGCTAGGAGGCCCCAGAGCTGCTCTTCATGGTAGATCGCCACGATCGAATAGGAGCGGGCCTGATAGGTTTCTAGGACCTCGCGATAGCAGTCGCTAAACCCAGCGGTGTGGATATCTTCGCAGACCCGAAATATATTACAGCGACTGAAGGCGGTACCTTCAGTCGTCTGGATGTAGGTATCGGCCATCGGTTCGTTACTGACCAACTTCAGGCTACATTCACTGATATTTTCACAGATCTCTGGATGGCTAACCTGCTGACGCATCAAGGATTTCCAGCCACTGCCCACGGATTCCGCCACAAAGCGTCCACTCCAATCGGGATTAAATCGATAGAGGACCACGCGATCGGCCCGGATTTGGTGGCGCACTTCGGTGACGGTGGTGCGGAAGATCGTATCCAGGTCGAGGGAGCGCCGCATCTTGTCGACAATGCCATTGGTGGCCTGCTGGAGCTTGGCCGATCGCTCCCGCTCCTGGGCCAGGGCGAGTTGGGCTGCCTGGGCCTGCATCAGCTCGACATAGCTGGTTTGGATCAGGGCAATGCCCAAATGCTCGGCAATCTGACTGACAAACTCAATTTCACAGCGGCTCCATTGTCTGGGCTGGGCACATTGGTGAATACAGAGCAGACCCCAGAGATCTTTGCCCTTTAGCAGCGGCACCACCAGATTGGCCTGGACCTGGAACTGACCCAGAATTTCTAAATAGCAATCACTAAAGCCGCCGAGGGCAATGTCATCGATCGCATTAATCTTCCCCTCTTGATAGACCGTCGCGTAGCGTTCACTAAAACAGTGATCCTTCACCCGCTTCTCCAAGGCCGAAGGCCAGGGCGCGGCCACATCCTCTGAGACAAATTCGCCCTCCCAATCCCTCGCGGGATCAAACTGAAAGACGCCGACGCGATCGGCCCCCAAAAGCTGCCGCACCTCGCGCACCGTAGTCTGGAAAATGGTCGGCAGATCCAGGGATTCCCGAATCCGAGCGATGATGCGGGCGATGGTCTGTTGGCGATCGTCCTGGACTGGATAGTGGGTAGAAACCGGGGGCGTTTCTAAGGTCGATAGTTCAACTGTTTCTTCCGTTGGGGTTCCAGGAGGCAAACTGATCATAGAGACAGGTTAAGAAGGAGCGCGCTATTCTCCTAAGCATGCCCGTCCTAGGGGCGATCCACCCAACCGCCCCAACCCTGGGCTTCTACTGACCGAGTAGACGACGCCACTGCTGAATCTGCTGTTGGGCTTGGGAATAGGCACCACTGTTGGGGGGCACCTGCTGGGCAATGCCAATGGCCCCCTGCAGGTCCGCACTGGCGGCCTGGCCCTGGGCGGCCTGGAGCATCTGGCTACTCCAGCCTTCGATGGCGGCGGTAGCCTCAACTTTCAAGGGACTGCCATCGGGTACGCCTGCGGCAATGGCGATGGCCTGGACCAGCCCATCGGTGGTCCCCGCTGCCGCTGCGGTGCGGGCCTGCTGGAGGCTCTGCTCGGCCTGTTCCCGCACGGGGTCCAGGGTCGGAGCCGTGGGGGTTTCGGCCGGGGGGGGTAAGTGGGGTCAGGGGCCTTGGAGGCGCGGGCTAGGCGATCGGCCCACTGGCGAATTTTTTCCTGGGCCTGGGCGTGGAGGGCGCGTCCTGGGGCAATCTGCTGGGCGGCGGCGATGGCCTGCTGGAGTCCGGCTGGATCCCCGTTATTGGCCAACTGGATCGCCTGGTCGAGGATGGGTTGATCCTCGGCGCTCTGCATCTGCTGGGTGGTTTCCTTAATAAACTCCTGGGCGGCGGGGTTGTCGTTGGAGATGCGACTGGCTTGGCTGAGGGCATTTTGCAGGTCACCGGAGCGGGCGAGCTGCTTGGCCTGCTCTAGCTGGGCAATCGTTTTGGCTTCGCCCTGCCAGCGACTGATCAGGCGCTGGGCCTTATCATGGAGGGGGCGATCGGGTCGGATCCGCCCTGCCTGGGCGATCGCTTCTTCAAAGTTGGAGACGCCGCCGTCCCAGGCCTTGGATTGGGCCTGGGCAAGTATTCTAAAGTCGTCCACCTCTTTGTCGAGTTTGACATTGCCGGGGATCCGACTGGCGATGTCGAGGGCGGCGCTGTAGTCCTTGCGATCGAGGGCGTCCTGGGCCAGGGCCAGCATTCTGCGGCCGAGTTTGGGCAGGAGTTCCTTGGCTTCTTTCTGGACGTAGCTCTTGTCGCCGATTTGGCTGATTTCTTCGATGGCCTTGACCACTTCGTCGCGCCGCCGCCTTCGAGGGCACGTTCAGCCTTGCCGAGTTTGGTCACGTCCTCGCGGGTGGCCACGATGAGGCCGCTGATTTCCTGGTATTTGGTGGTCTGCCAGAAGGTGTTGTCGATGGACAGGAGGCGCACGGCCTCGACCTGGGCTTCGCGCCAGGTGCCTTTCTTGAGGGTCTCGATGGCCTTGTTGTAGATCTTCTCGGCGTCGCCCCAGGTCTTTTCCCAGGTTTTGACGCGATCGGCGACCAGCTTGTGGGCCGAGGACTTTTCGGGGATTTGGCGGACGGCGCTGATCGCTTCTTTGATTTTGCCGGACTGGTAGTCTTTTTCGGCCAGTTCCATGATGTCGGTGGCCCAGATCTCGATCAGTCGGCTGGCTTCGCTGTAGAGAGGATGCTCCGGGGGCAGGGTGTTGAGGAGTTTGATCGCTTCGAGCAGGTCGTTGACGTTTTGCTTGCTGGCGGCGATCTCGGCGCAGTGGATGCGGAGGGAGGCGGAGGCGAGGGGCCAGAATACTGAAGGGCAGTTGGGCATGGCCGGGAGCTTCAGCAGAAAGGCCACGGAGAAGAAGGCGAGGCTGCCGGTGACCCCAAGGCCCGCGAGGGTGAAGAAGCGCCAGTCGGTGACGAGGCCTAGGGTGCGATCGATCAGCCGCCGCTTGAAGGCTTCGCGGGATAGCTGGGCGCGGGGTATCCGCCGGGGCTGGGGGGCCGGGGAAAGGTCCTCCTCCGATAGGACCGTGCGCTGCCCGGAGACTGGGCGTGGGGGGATGGGCGATTTTGCCTGATTGGCGCGGCGCCCTTGAATTTTGCGATCTCTAGTCATGGGTATGAAATGAATAGGGACTAGGCAGGGAGGGCCTTTGGTGTGATTCCAGGGGTCGATCGGCGGGCCTGGGCGAAATGTGTTGACATCCTACCCTTGAAGCTTGAAAAAGACAAAGTTTTTGTAGACTTGATCCGGTTTTGTAGGAAACCTCTCTAATATTCTCAGGCTAAGGGGACAATTCCCCGGAAAATTTCCGAAGAAGCACGCAGATTTGTTGGACATTTGGCGGGGGGTGTCCGTTTGTCGCTATGATCTAGAGTCGAAATTTGCGTAGCGATTTTTATTTGGGGCTAGGGCTATGACTCAGAACTTGCAAGGTAAGGTGGCGATCGTGACTGGGGCTTCCCGTGGGATTGGCCGGGCGACGGCCTTGGCCTTGGCCAGTGAGGGGGCGACGGTGGTGGTGAACTATGCAAGTTCCAGTGGTGCGGCGGAGGCGGTGGTGTCGGAGATTACTTCGGGGGGTGGGGGGCGATCGCCGTTAAGGCCGATATGTCGAAGGTGGCGGAGGTCGAAGCCATGTATGAGCAGGTGATGGCGACCTATGGCCGGGTGGATGTGCTGGTGAATAATGCGGGGATTACGCGGGATACGCTGCTGCTGCGGATGAAGCCGGAGGATTGGCAGGCGGTGATTGATGTGAATTTGACGGGGGTGTTTTTGGCAACGCGGGCGGCGAGTAAGATTATGCTGAAGCAAAGGTCGGGGCGGATTGTCAACATCACGTCGGTGGCGGGTCAGATGGGCAATGCGGGCCAGGCGAACTATAGTGCGGCGAAGGCGGGTGTAATTGGGTTTACGCGGACGGTGGCGCGGGAGTTGGCGTCAAGGGGGATTACGGTGAATGCGGTGGCGCCGGGGTTTATTGCGACGGATATGACGAATGATTTGGATGCGGAGCCGATTTTGAAGATGATTCCGCTGAGCCGCTATGGTCAGCCGGAGGAGGTAGCGGGGATGATTCAGTTTTTGGCGGCTTCTCCGGCGGCTTCTTATATTACGGGGCAGGTGTTTAATGTCGATGGTGGGATGGTGATGGCTTAGCTTGCTGAATCAGAGGAATCCTGATGGGGTTGAAGCATCGTTTTAATGCTTTCAATCCCGAGCATACTGGGCATCGCATGATTACTAGTAGCGGTAGGAACAAAAATCATGCTGGATTTGCCTTCCATGCACATTTCGTAGAGCATATTCATGGCGCGCAGTTCCAAAGCTAATGGATTGTTGTGATACTTAGCTGCGGCCTTGGCGATCGAATCTACGGCCAAATCCTCAGCTTCGGCCAACTTGACGCGTGCTCGCTTTTCTCGCTCTGCCGCAGCTTCTCGGGCGATCGCATCCTCCAGTTCTTTGGCAACGATCACGTCTTTAATTTCTATGCCAACAATCAAAACGCCCCACTTTGCCACAAATGCAGCTACATGTTCCATAATGATAACGCTAATTTTATCCCGCTCAGCCAATAGTTCATCTAAGTTGGACTTCCCGACCATGTCGCGAATTGAAGAGCGCACTGCCAGTTGAGTCGCAGCATGGTAGTCATCCACGTTGAGAACTGAGGATTTGGCATTCTGGACTCGATAAAAAACAATTGCATCTACTTCTACAGGAATATTGTCTCTTGTTAATCCTTTTTGTAGCGGGACGACATAAGTAATGATTCGCATATCGACTGTATGCTTCACACTCTGGAATGCGGGAACATAGAAATAGAGTCCAGGATTGATGACTCGGGCAAATCGGCCTAAGGTAAATAGGGTTTTGCGATTCCATTCATCACAGATTCCCCATCCAATTAAACGGGAGAGCAGAATCAGTAGAAGACTGGCAGTGATCAATATATTCATTGCTAGGACGGAGCCTCTAAGGGAATTGAACTAAATATGACAACTGCTTATCAGCTAATGGTGAATCGCTTGATGTTTTTTGTGATATTTCGTTACACGACCCCTTTACAGCCCTCCAAACCACTCATAGCCTTGATCTTCCCAATAGCCTTTTTCGGGCAGCAACTGACTCAACACCATCACCTCCGTCACCCATTTGCTCTGCTTATAACCCAACTTAATCGGAGCCGCCAGCCTCAAGGGTGCACCATTATCCACAGGCAGAGCCTCCCCATTTTTCTCATAGGCAAGTAGCGTCTGAGGATGCAGTGATGCCGCCAGATCCCAGCTCTCGTAGTAGCCATCCGCCGATTTGAAATAGACATACTTTACCCCTGGTTTTGGCTGCGCCAGAGCAATCAAATCCGCCAATCGCACCCCGCCCCACTGCACCACAGCCGCCCAACCCTCCACGCAGACATGCCGAATCACCATCGATCGCTTTGGCATATTTTGCAGCTCCGTCAGGCTCAACTGCATCGGGTTATTGACTTCACCCGTAACGCTGAGGCGAAAGGTTTTGGGATCGATCACAGGAGCATCGGTAAAACTGTTAATCAACAGCGCCTCGGGTTCAATCTGCCGGGCTGAAAACTCCGGCACAGGACGTTGGGAAGTAATCAAAGATTGAACCACTTGATTGAACGGCTCCGTGGCATTCCCCACCTCCGTCACCCCGAAGTTCGATCCACAGCTGTTTAATAACAAGCTCCCCCCAGCAAACCCCGACCACTGCAACAGTTGGCGACGCGATATCCGACGATTGGGTAAAATTAAACTCATATTATTTCTCCTAGACAAACATCGATTTAACCAACCGCAGCCCACCAAACTTCAGGGCCATGATTGAATGCACAAAGGTCATCCCAAGGACGATCGGAATTGTCATGAAATGAATTGTCCGCAAGGTCTGCCAATCCCCGAACAGACTGGCCAACCAATGGAACTGTGCGGGTTTGTACATGGCGAGGCCCGAGGCGATCGCCACCAGCAAAGGCACCAAGATCACGGTATACACCAATTTATGCCCAGCAAACAGTTTTCGTTTGGGGTTGGCACTGGCCTTGAGCGCCTTAATATCATTGCTAGCGGCAAATCTATTCTTCCAACGCTTTGTAATAAAAATGAAACATCCATAGAGAAACAGATTCACCACATAGACCCACATCGCCGCAAAATGCCAGTTGCGCCCACCCCCCAACCAGCCGCCCAGCGTGACTAATGCCGGGAAACTCCACCCGCCCCGCCCCCCCAAACACTGGATTGGCATTATAAATCTGCAACCCACTGCTGGCCATTACAAGCAAACTCACAATATTGATCCAGTGGAACGCCTTGGCAGCGATCGCCTGCGTTGGCGTTTTCCCTGGCTTCGGCTTATCTGAAACCCGCTTCTCCATCATGTCTCTCCCACAAAAACTACAGCATCTGCCTCGGAAACAACGGCGCAAGGAACAACTGCACCTGTAGATCCCAGCCCAGCAAAATTGCGATCGCCGTCACCACAATCAATCCACCTCCCACCTGGGTCAACCGGACCGTCCCCGCCCGCAGGCTCAAAAACCGCCGACTCACACCCCTGCCCCCGTAGGCCAATAGTAACATCGGCAACCCTGCCCCAAACCCATAAATCAACAAAAGTAAAAATGCCTCGCCAATCCGCTGGTTAATCGACAGCAGTAAAATACTGCCCAAAACCGGCCCCGCACAGGGTGTCCAGAGCAACCCCAACTGCGCCCCTATGACAAACTCGGCCCACAACCCCGATCCCTCCACAGGCTTCACCCACCGCTGAATCGGCAGATAACTAAACAACCGATAGCCAAGCTGCGGAAACAACAGCAATAGCCCCATCCCCAACAGCAAGCCAATCGAAACCGATCGCAACAGCCCCACCAAGCCCGCCAGCCAAGTCCCGGTCACGCCCAGCAGGCTTCCAAAGATGGCAAACCCCGCGATCAAGCCCGCGACTAGGACCACTGGCCCCATCCGGTGAGCCGAGAGCGATCGCCCCACCAAGATCGGCAACACAGGCAAAATACAGGGCGAAAACACCGTCACGACGCCGCCTAGAAAAGCGAGGCCCAGGGAAAGGTTGGCCATGGCGTTAACCGAGTAATCGCTGAATGGTTTGCTCCGTGGTGTCGTAGGCTCCTTCGCCGATGTGATCGTAACGAATAATGCCGCTGCGATCGGCCAGGAACAGGTGGGGCCAATATTCGTTGTTGTAGGCTTTCCACATGGTAAATCGGTTGTCTATGGCCACAGGATAGGTGATGTCATGCTTCTGGACGGCCTTTTTGACGTTGTTAATATCCCGCTCAAAGGCAAATTCCGGAGTATGGATGCTGACCACCTTCAGGCCCTGACTGGCATACTTTCGATGCCATTGGACAATGGAGGGGATCGTTCGCTGGCAGTTGATGCAGGCGAAGGTCCAGATATGGATCAACGTGACCTGGCCCTGGAGATCATCGATCGACAGGGCTGGACTATTAATCCACTGTTCTATTCCTCGAAACTCCGGGAGTCGAGGTCCAGAGGGCTGGGCTTTTGCCTGGGCGAGGCGGGGGATGGCTGTCTGCGATTGAGATTGGCAGGCGATCGTGGTTCCCAGGGCAATGGTGCCCAGCCCCAGGTAGGTTAGGAGCTGGCGACGGTTTAAGGTAGCGTTAGCCACAATGATCTCCAAGTAGATGATTTATTTTTTGGAATCGCCCTTCATCGCATCACCCCCCTTTTGAGGCTCACTCTTCATAGCATCGCCGTTTTTCATCTTGTCACCGCCTGTGGCCTCTGGCTGACTACAGGCCGTGAGACTGACAAGGGTGAGACCAAGGACTGCGGTGATTAGCTTTTGTGTTAGTTTCATGGGGTTTCTCCAAGATTGCTTTCTAGATATACTCAGGTCGCGGGGAATTGGATTCATCATGGCCGATCAAATCACCCCTAAACCCTACCCATCGTTTCTGAGAACAACCTGAGAACCCACTAACAATTCACTGAGTGGATCTGGGCGACTTCTGAAATACTGACAAAATCGGGTGCTTGCGGAAATCGAAATATTGCGATCGCAAATTCGCCAGATTAATACTCCCCGATCGCCCATCCCAACTCGTATAGGTCGTCAATAATTCCGCATTTGTGCGATAAACCTGATATTTTCCCTACTAATCGGGCACTCTAAGGGAAGGCATCACCATACTGGCAAAGCAAATTCCCTTCACCGCAACCCCCATGGTGTTCCATCGTGCCCCCTGGCTAGCCTGGCCCCAAATCCCCGGCATCGGCCCCATCCTACTCAAACGTATCCACGATCACTTCGGCAGCCTCAGCACCGCCTGGGACGCCTCTGATCGCGATCTCCTCGCCGTAGAAGGCCTGGGCGAACGACTGATCGCCACCATCCTCAGTCATCGCCCCACCATCGACCTCGAAGAACTCCTCGCCGCGACCCTCGATCGCAACCCCCAATTCATCACCCCCCGAGGACCCGGAATACCCCCGTCAGCTCTGGACCATCCCCGATCCGCCCGCCGTACTTTACTACCAAGGCGACCTCCGCCACCTCTTGCCCCCCAGCATCGCCATCGTCGGCACCCGCTCCGCCACCGACTACGGCAAGCGCTGGACCCGTCGCTTCACAGAAACCCTCGCTCGCCAAGGCTTCACCATCATCTCCGGCCTCGCCGCTGGCATCGATGCCGAAGCCCACACCACCTGCCTGAATCTGCAAACCCCCACGATCGCCGTCCTCGGCACCGGCATCGACATCCCCTACCCCCGCCAAAATAAAGCACTCCATGACCAGCTAGCGCAGTCCCACCTCATAATCAGCGAATACCCCGCTGGCACAGGTCCCGATCGCCGCCATTTCCCCAAGCGCAACCGCATCGTCGCGGGCCTGGCCCAAGCCACAATCGTCACCGAAGCCGGAGAAAAATCCGGCGCCCTGATTACCGCGCGACTCGCCAAAAGCTTTGGGCGATCGGTCCATGTCCTCGCAGGCAGCCTCGACAACCCCAACGCCAAGGGCTGTCTCCAGCTCATCCACGAAGGCGCCGAAATCATCCTTGGCGAACCCGAACTCCTCGCCAAGCTCCCCACCCCTCACAAACCCACCCCTC
>JAAUSA010000108.1 GCA_012031975.1 Alkalinema sp. RU_4_3
GACCAGCCGAGTCAATCGTAAGATCTTGGCCCACACTTTGTGCTGCTGGCTCAACCACAAGCTGGGAAGGGAGTTGCTTCAGTTTGACGGGCTGATTTGTGATGCCTGAAAAAGTTGCACATCGCCTGTTGATCCAATGCCCGCCTAACATCATCGTAGGCGCTTGATGCCCCATAGTTTGGGACACCGAATCTTGGATCAGCGGCAATTTGATCGGCAACCTGCTCCAAAGTCATACCTGATTTTCTCAGTTCAACCGCCCGTTGCCGTCGCTCGATGACCTGCAAATTTTTGGGGTCTGTCATCGCTATTTTGTCATGTTTTCGAGCCTCTAGAGATTCGATAGATTTGCATAGAGTATGGAGCACGATCGCATTGATTATCGTAGATCTCCCCTGGATCTACGATGGCCGTCTCTATCTTCAAGCGTTTTGGGATACCAAAATCGTGATGCCCCGACCCGATCGATTGCCAGACAGATAGATCGGGCCGATTGTCCTGATGATGTTTAGAAGGTGGCGGCGAAGCTGGTGATGACCCAGGACTGAGCGGGGCGAGCGGGGCTATCCTGCCAGATGGGATAAAGTTCCACGATATGCCTGTTCTCGAAATCAAGAAGAAACACCCATCTGGACTATGCGGGATTGGCTGCCAAGTGCTCTGAGCAGTGTGCCAGCGATTGCCGCCAGTTAGTCTGTTATGAAATTGCAGGATCAGTTCTTCCTTCTTCCGGGCATTCTTGCTTTAGCGTAGCAATACGTGTGTAGTAGACAGTTTGCACAAATACACAACCCTATGAAACGATTTCTAGCAGCTTCATCTATCCTGACTTTAGCGATCGTGTCGGTCGCCATTTCTGCGTCTGTCACAGAGGCAAAATCTAAAACCGTTCGCCGAGTAGGGGCTTGCCCAACCCCCAGCTCACGGGACGTGCGGGGGCATCTTTGTGGAAAGAGATCAGGCTCTAACAGGGGCTATGACAGCAGTGCCCAAACAACTTCCCAGCAATGGGATCAAAGTACTCCGCCAGGTCAACCTATATCACAAGTTCAGCCCACAGCGATACCACAGCCCACAGTACAACAGATATCAACTGATGCCCCTAATGCCATAGCTAATGGAGCTATGCCACAACAGACCTTGCAACAATGTTTAGCGAATCTATCTGCTCCAGGCATAAAATACAGTAGTCTTGCACCAAGCCTCAAGGTTTACCCCACTGCCTCTGATGTGCCTTGGAGTCAGGCGTTGGTTGTACGTGACAACTTCAACGGTTCTGAGTTTGTAACTGTTCGAGATCACCACTATGAGCAGGATGTAATTAAAAACCGTCAGGCTGGAATTATGAGTAGTTGGGGTTTGGACACAGTGCATTTTTCTGCATACGGTACTACCCGTGCAGGTTCTGTCCAGTTCGAGGCAAAATCTGCGACTGTCAAGGTGGGTGATAGGTTGTTCCAATTGGACAAGAAGCTTGAAAGCTTGTTTTCTGTCACACCAGACTTGGCCAATGCTTTGCAGTCGAGAGAGGATGTAGTTGTCCGTTTAGTGCTTGAAAATGGTCGCACTGTCACGTATCCAATCGGCTCTGGCACGATTAAAGAATGGTCGAGGATGCTGGGTTTGTTTTGTGCTTGAGATGTAAATTGGCTGAGATGACAGCATCTGTATCAAGCCCTATACCTTGACCTCTGATTTTCGTTTCAGAGGTCAAGGTAAGAATCTGACTCGGGCTCTCCTGCTGGGCATAATGAATGTAACAAAACGAATGTTTTATTACATTGGGAGTCCTGACCCGTGCTGGCAAAATCTTCGATCGATACAATAGATCCACAGGTGGCGGCGAAGCTTGTCGTGGCCATGGCGATCGCGTTACAGCCCCAAAGTGGGATTGAGGGAGATGCGGAAATGATTGACCTTTGGCTTCAGTCTCGTAAATCTAAACAGACTCGTAAGGAATACCGCAGGGATGCTGATTACTTCCTGGCTTGGTTTGGTGGGGAGCTGCGATCGGTGACGCTGAAAGATATGGTGCAGTATCAGCAGGCTTGTATCGATAAGGGTTGGAGGCCTGCCACGGTGAGGCGTAAGGTAAATGCCGTACGGTCTTTGTTTCGATTTGCGGTGAAAACGGGGTATCTCCATGCGGTCCCAGGGGAGGGTCTGGACTTGCCACCGGATACTGAGGCGGCGGCGGTTAAGGTGCTGAGTGAAGTGCAGGTTATCCGGTTGGTGACTTTGACCCAGGGGCGCGATCGGGTGATTATCCGTCTGATGTATGCCAGTGGTGGGCGGTGCTCTGAGATTGGTGGGTTGAAGTGGAAGCATTGCAAGCCAAATCCAGATGGGACGGCTGTGGTGACTCTGTTTGGGAAGGGGGCTAAGACGCGAGCGGTTGTCATCAGTGCTGAGACTTGGGCTGAGTTGGCGGCGCTGCGGGGGGATGGTTCGGATGAGTCGCCAGTGTTTCCCAGTCGGAGTGGGCAGGGGCACCTAAGCCGGGTGCAGTTGTGGCGAGTGGTTTCGGCGGCGGCGGCGGCGGCGGGGATTCCTGGGAAGGTGTCGCCTCATTGGTTTCGTCATTCTCATGCGACCCATCGATCGATCGCGGGGTGTCGTTGCCTTTGGTGCAGGCTACTTTGGGTCATGCATCGATCGCCACGACTCAGCGCTACCTTCACGCGAACCCTAAGGATTCCAGTGGCTTACACTTGGCGATCTAGCCCCGGCAAGTTCCTGGCTCTTGATAACGATCGCAGTTCGTGTGCAAATTCGGTGATTTAGCGGATGGTCGTTCGTGTGCAATTTGGCATGATTGAATTAGTCCATTTTGCACACGAACCCGAATCATGAGAGAGTCTACCCGCCAGCAGATCCAAGCCGAACTGAACCAACTCGAAGCACAGATCAAGGCGATCGAAGCCGAGGGGGATTACTTCTTGCAGGCTTGGGTCAGCAGCTCCAAGCCATCAGAGAGAAAGCAGACCTACCCACGGGTACAGTCCCGCCTACCGCAATTCGGGGGGAAGAAGGTGCGGCATATTCGCCAGGATGAAAGCGTCGCTGATTGGGTGGCGATGTGCGATCGGGGGCAGAAGATTGGCAGGTTGGTGAAGCGGCGGGAACAGTTGGCGGCACGGTTGGATTAAGCCAGCTTGGGGGAATGCTCAAAACCAAGGGCACGGGCTTGCTCGAATAGAGCCTTCGCCCGCTCTGGGTTTGGTGGATTTTCATCCCAGCCACGTTGCACCATCCCGGCCAGGTTATTCGCCGCCAATCCTGACCCAAGGGCGATCGCACATTCGTACCATTGCGCAGCTTTTGGATAGTCTACATCGGTGCCTAGTCCGAGCTGATAGCAGTTCCCGGCAATTTCTTGGGAAGTGCGGTGGCCGTTCTCTGCAAGGCCCACCACTGCGGGAAAAACCTGTGCATATTCTTGCCGAACGAATGCAGCCTGTATCTCATCAAAATTCATAATAGAGCGCTTTAAGTGGGTAGCCGAATTTTACCCCGTCAGCCCACAGGCACGACATCAGCAGAGTCTAATCCCCTGACCGGGGTGTTTGCAGGGAACCTCCTCCAATGCGGCTACAAGTTGGTGGAGCAGTTCGATCGCTTCGTACACTTTCTCGTGAGGCGCTTCATTTTTGGGATAGAGCTGGGCATCGACTTGGATGAGGCCAAGCAGCACATCTAAAATATCGGTCATGTCATATTCGCCAAAAAGATTGAAAGTGTCTTGACGGATGGCCATGATTGTTTCTCCTCGTTGTTTGTTGTGTACCAAAACAACTCTATGCTATTTGCTGTAAAGTCTTATTCCACAGTCGTTTACAACGATCGTGCAAGTGCAATAAGTATTCCGCTGATTGCTAAGGACTTGGTTTTGCCGCACAAGCAACCATGGCAGCCTCAATCTGCGATCGGTGGTCAGACAACCTTTCCAGCATCTCCACTATTTCAGGACGGTTGATATCCTCTGGATTGACCATCGTTTCCAGCCAATTCAGGTAAGCGACTTCGCTTGCTCTAGCAAGCTGCAATTCTGATTCCGTCATAGTCCTAGCTCTCTTATTTTTTGCACCCCGGTCAAAAACTCCCTGTAGGCGGCGGGCGACATCAAACCTTGAAGCCGATCGAGTGCTGTTCTCAGCTCCTGGGTAACGCCCTGTTCCACCATCAACTGCATTGAGGCATCCAAGCCTAGAAGTTTGGCACGGCGCTCCATTAATCCCTTCAAGGAATTGATTGCCTTACAGCTTCCGGCCAAGGCGATCGGCCATAGCGCAGTCTCTAACCTATCAAGTTTTTCGGCTTCAAGGCGGCGAAGTTCCTGAGCTTCGAGGCGGAATTCTCGGTTCATCTCTTCCAAAGCAAACTTCACATCTTCATAGGCCCGTGAACGGGTGTAGCTTTTGAGCCTCAGATTTTTGCTGACCACCTGGCGATCGCCTCATAGGGTTGCCCGACTCCGCCTAAGTTCTAGGGCTGTACGGCGACGATCGATGGTGGCCGATGGGTTCTTTGGCGGTTTGCGTCTAAGGAGATTGGACTAATCCGATCGGCCATCCCACTTGACAGCCAATCTCACGCGGTCCTCATCCCAAACCACCTCCTCTACCTTTAGCCAAGCCCCACGCTTTGTGATGTATTCACCTTTGCAGGGTACCCGGCTAAATTTCTGAGTCCAGCGGACTCTACCTACCCTTGAGTTTGGAGTGTCGTATTGGGTTTCGTCGTTGTATTGGTTGCTGTCGGGGGTTTCGTCATAGATTAGGCATTCAATCATGGGGGGGTCTCCTTAATTTTTATCAAAGGTTCAAAGGTTCAAAGGTTCAAAGGTGCCGTAGATGAAAACATGGGATACTCCATAGTCTCAAAGAGAGTGCCTTTGAACCTTTGATGAATTTACTTGAGTTCTAGTTTCACAGAAATCTGACCAGAGGGCATCTGTTTAGGCGTGACAACTAGACGATCGTCATCTAAGAAGATTTCCTCTAAATCATTGCAATAGACAGCTAGGCTTGACTTCTTGAGACTGTTCTTGACCTTCGCAAGGGTGTTTTTCCCCTTGGCAACCAAGGCGATCATCTCCTCGATGACAGGCCCAAACACGTCTTCATATTCATCGTCAATCATTTGCAGCGCTGATGATTCAGCCGATCGCAACCCCACAGAATCAGTCCCAACCCGACCGATTGCCCGGTGTAGAGACTCTAACAAGGCTGAATCAGCCTGAACCATTTGCGCTGTAGATGATTCAGGCTTTTTCATCGGTGTAGGTAAGGCCGGGAATTGGCCGATCGGGTTCCAAAACCCATTCCACCAATAGACCCGATCGCTGCCGTCACGTTTCCACTGGCGGGCCAGGTCATCGGCGGGGGGTGCGATCGCATTTTGCCAGTTGGTGCAGACATCCTGTAGCACCTGGGCGCTCATTGTGATCTGAGTGGTCTTGCCGTTCTTGGGATTGCACCATGGTACGGATTGACCAGGGGCGATCGATAGCACCAGCGGCGCAAACAGTTTCAGGGTTCGGGCATCCTTCCTTAGGCTAGTGGCCTTGAAGAATGGAGCCAGACCCCAGATCGCCTTACCTGACCCCAGGCCATTGGAGGTTAGAGCCGTTGCTTTGTTGGCGATCTCTCTCCACAGTGAATCTAGGCCGTCAACATCGAGGGTCTCAGCGCCGAGGCTCATCCACTCATCAATCACCAGGATTGCATCATCCTCGGCGTAGAACTCACGGACGATATCGATCGCATCACCCACCAAATCGATCGCGGCTTCTGACTTACCCAATGCTGCTAGATTGCCGATCGCTACTTTGTCAGCATGGGTAAAGGCGGTGGCGTTCCCCTGACCATGGTCTTGGAGGTTGATGTAGTAGACCTTGGTGCCATCTTGCTTTAGGGCATAGGTGGCAACAGCAGCCCCATAGGTTTTCCCGGTGCGTTGCCCTGCAATGATGGCGCGGCATTGATAGGGGTTGTCAATCAGGGTGTCGATCAGGCGGTGCTGTTCTCTGGCAGGTGCGGCGGTGGTGGTCATTGGGGTGGCAATCGCCGGGGTCTCTACTAGCTCAGGTTCTCCCAGGATTTTGCGTAGCTCGGCGGCCTGGGCGCTGGCTTTCTCGGTTTTGGTCGCGTTGTTCTTGGTCCTGGCGTAGAGGAAGTCATTCAAGCCGAGGAAGGCGATGTAGGCGGCGATCGGCCAGCCGCCCATCACGAAACCGAGGAATCCCCCGACACCGTAGTAGATAGCAACCTGTGAAGGGTCATCGGTTAGATGGGCCAGGGCTAGGGGTGATTGCCCAAAGTCCTCGGCGGCGGTGTATTTGGTTAGGGTTGATTGGGCATCCATAGTAGTTACTCCAAAAAAGAAGCCCTGTAGGGGAAGGCACAGGGCATAGGGACAGCAGTTAGGCGATCGTTAAACCTGCCTTGCGGTTGAGACGCCAAAGGCGAATCAGCACCTTCACCAAAACCTCAAACCCAAACATGCTCAGGGGAATCATCAGGACTTGATTCCAGAGGATAGAATCACCATCCCAAGCAGGGCTATCGGCGATGAGGCCAGCGATTCCGCCTTCATAGGGGCAGTAGAGGACAAAGCAGGCGATGAACTCAGCCACATAGGCCCAGTTTCTGTAAGTCTCAAGGGCGCTTATATCCTCTGTGGCCAGGGAGTTGTAGGCTTCTTTGAGCTTCTTTAAGGCGGCGTTCTTCTCCTTCTCAGAGTCGAATTGCTTGCCCTGCCATTGTTGGATCAGGTTGTTGTAGGTCTTTTCCTTGTCATAGGCCATGGGCAGGATTTCTAAGAACTGAATCACGGCCCAGGCCAGAAGACCCGCGATCGATACAATGTTTTGGGCGATGAACTGGACCCACCCACCGAGGAAGGGGATTTTGATAAGGACATCGACTAATGGGATGTGTTGAAGCATGGGGGCTGTATACCGGGCAAAACTTAGCCAGGGTTGGGCGTTCAAAATCATCAGGTAGCCGACAAATGCGGATAGGGCAAAGCGGCCAATGTTCAGGAAGGTTTTCATGGGGTGTTACCGAGTAGGTTTGGTTTTTGGGCTGGCGGTTGGCGATGGACTGGGTTTGGGTGCGGCGGTGCTATTGATGGGCCAGCCATGCGATAGCCTCGGCGTTCAAGGATTGCGGCCAGCTTGTCCAAATCCTCGGCGTCTGCGCTGGCAATCTCCTCCATCACGCCATTGATGATTAGGGCGGTGTCACCGAGCTTGTTACAGACGGCGGCATTCTCCCGCACCGATCGCCCCAAGGCAGTATCAACAGCAGTCATGCCGGGGGTGAAGTAGACTTCCTTGCCTGTGGTTTGGTCCAGCACCATGATGCAGTTTTGGCGATAGCGGTCTAGGGCTGTCGCTGATAGGTCTTTGGCATCCCTGGCCCGCTCCTTATCGCGCTTCACCCGGTCTTTGTGTTCGGTCTTGCGGGTGCCTGTCTGGGCAGTTTTGGCGGTGAGCGATCGAATGTTCTCACCATTGGATAGCGCCACTAGAAGGGCACCCAGTAAGGCGATATGGGCTGTTTTCATGGGTGGTTAACCTCCAACACATTTTTCTTTCTGGGTTTGTCGATGTCTGTAGCAGACGCTGAACTGCGGGTTTCGGGCCTTCTGATACTCCTCCGGCGTGAGTCGATGCCCCGCTGAATCCATGTAGCTGCTGAACTCGTACTCTTTCTCGAATTGGTGCTGAGTCCAGGCGGCACGGGCTAGCTGAATGGTTGGCGGTATTCCTTGCAGGATGCCGATCGCGATCAGCCCGATACCGCAAACTTTGCCCCAATTGATATCTGGTCTTGTCATTGGTGGATCTCCAAAAGGGAAGCCCCGATCGCGAGAGACCAGGGCGTGGGCTATTCAGCTCTATATGGGCTGCTTGGCGGTCCTAGCGGCGATCGCCTTCGGCGTCTTTTCCGTCGGTTCTATGGCTGCAATGGCCTCGGCATCCAATTGCTCAAAAACGTCATGGACTTTGCGCTGTAAGGGACCCATGCGGGCATATTCGATTGCCCCTTTGATGTCGATTGCCGCGAGCTTGGCCCAGAGGGTGCGGGCAACGTCGAGGGCCTTGGGGTTCACATCGAGGCGGATGTATTGGCCCAGGATTATCCCGGCTAGAATGGCGATGAGAATCATTTGAATTACCTGTGATTAGTGTATTTGGTGGTTTTCAATGGTCTTGATGACCAGGCGGCGGCTTCTAGGGTGAGATCTAGAAGCCGTTCGCTTATTGGGCAATGAGTTAGGCAGCGGTCTGGTAGAGGGGCTTGCTCATGATGCGATCGGCTTCCTTGAACAGGTCATCGATCGGCGGTTCGTCGAGAACCTCATCGATCATGGCCTTGACCTCTGTCAGAGTGCCTGCCCGCAAGCACTCGGTGGTCAGGTAGGCGTCGATTGGATCGGCGTAGAAGGTTCTCCGCATGATGAAGCGATCGATTGTGTAGCCTCGGTATCGGGTTGGTTGAAACATGGTGTTGATTCTCAGGAGTGGGAACTTTGGGCTTTAAAGGCCCAGGCCATCGCCAGGAGTTACACCTAGCGATCGGCTTGGGTACCGCGATGGGTGAGGGGGTTGAACGATATCCCCTCAAATCGGCCTCCGACTACTGGCGAGGTCTTCAGGTCCGCGTCACCCTGGAACGGGGCGAGTTTTGATGGAGTCCGGCCTCCCCACTCTGCATTTAACGGACTTGTGACCGCTGCACCGCACATGGCGGGAGTTGCATTAAGGAATGCTGTGCCATGCCGCTACTCTCACTTCATCGGCAGGTCAGGGCAGTATTCGGTTGTCAAGGTTCGGCCCGCTTGTCCAGGGTGCTGCACTTTTGATTAATCTCAATATAGACCAAATAATTCAAAAGTACAACACTTTGCAGCGCTAAATAACTTATTGAAGTGCTGTTTCATCATAAATTCTCTAAATCAAAAGTGCTGTACTTGAATCAAAAAAGCTGCTATAACTGATTCAGTAGACCCATGAGGAAATAGAATGAGCGGAACATCAGTGATGGAAAGACCCGCCCTAATGCCCACGAAGCTAAAACGGATCAGTGTCGCGCTTGACGATGAAGCCTATGCAAAGTTAGAGGAACTGGCATTAAGCAGCAAGCGATCGGTGGCAAATATGTCTGCGGTCATCATTGAGGCAGCGTTATTTCCTGGCGGGCGTGTTGTTGTTCCACGCGAAGAGAAACGTGGCGGCAAGCGATCGGGCGCTGGTAGGCCCAAAGTAAAGGCTGATGATGTGTCAGAGGACGATGCAGAAGGTTGATGGCGATCGTGGTCTGGAATAGGGGACATCTATGAAGAATCACTCGGTCCCAAAGCAGTTTGAGGTCGTTCGATTTAGGATTGAGAAGTAGAACTGAGGGGTAGGAATGGGCCAAATTCAACAGGCATCATCTGATATATTCTCCCTGATGCAATGGGACTTATCAGAGTTTGATCAACACAACAGCTTGACAATTGAAATGGTTAAGGGACAAGCTATTCGGGTGGAAACCCTTATGCCCAGAGATGTTCAAGGATTTTGGCAGAAGTATCTTTTGATTGTTCAGGCATTTTTAACGCAGCCCTTAAAGAAAATGCCTCTGGAAGCTCAACTCCCAAGAAGGAAATTGATTAATTCCAGTGATCGGCAGGAGCTTGATCTGATGATTCATGCGATGTCCGAAATAGTATCGTGGCAACTGCTATATAAGTTTGCTGAACAGAAAAACTTTCAAGTTCGGTGTAATTCTCGGATAGCCGTCAAAGCGATTGAACCTGGAATTTCGGTAAGGCTTGCACTGCTCAAACTCTGTCAGTCAATTTATCCAGGTGATTATGCTGGCCATTATCGTGATTGGTTGCATTGGTTCTGCTGCTTATGGCATGAGGATTGTTCAACACGTCGTAAATTAACCGATCCACCAAGTGGGAAACGAAAATCAGTTAACAAACTGAGAACTCTAACCCAACAGTATGGCAACTCTGAAAATCCCCATGACGAAAATCAATCGCCGCATCACTATAGATTAGTTAAAACTGCTTTAGAGCAGCCGCTTGGTAGCAAATCAAGAAGACTGTGGCAGGACTATATTGAGTCCCTGAAGTCATATACAGCCCTCTTAGACAGCCCAAGTTTTAATGAATGGCATGTCGGCCAGACGAGTATCAAACGGAGCAGCAGAGGTCGGCCAGCTAAAAATCTCTCGTGAGAGATTACATGCGATCAGTTTTTGCCCTCAAACCCCTACAGAATAATGTTGTCTGACTGTTAACATTTCTTAATTGCGTTTTGACACACGACGATTGAGATCTGGTTCCCTGGTAATAGTCTCTAGACCAAATATCCACCCCAGCCAGCCCAATAATTAGCCCCCAATCAGTTGTGCTCTGACGAGGGGCGATCGGCACTAGGCCGGGAATTCAAAAAAGGTGATTCCATGATATCACGAGTTTCCTCGAACCCCCCACGGATTCTCCAGGCCACCGAGGCCGACTTTCAGGCAGCGATCGAAACCGAGTTTATTCAGAACTCTGCAATCGACCCCGGCCAGTTCAACGAGATCGCAAAATTTGCCAGTGACCAGGCGATCGAACATGGCGAGGTCACTGGACTGCCGATCACTGAGTTCCTGAACTGGAAAATCAATGAGAGTCAGGCTGGTTTTGCCAGACCCACCGCCAATACCCACGCGCTACTACTCCATAACGAGGATGGCGGCGCGTTTCAGGCCAAACTAAATGAACAGACGTGGAACCCCGAGAAACAGCGCTATGGCAAGCCCTATATGGCCCCAAAACTGGACGAGGGCGGGTTTCCCCCGGCATACCTACCACCGATCGCGCCAGTAATCCGGGAATCATTGGGGGTTCCCATTGATGGGTCATTCTGGGATTACATCGAGGCTCACCCCGAGATTACGATCGTCACCACCGAAGGGGCTAAGAAAGGCCTCTGTGGTCTGTCCCATGGTCATGTTGCGATCGCTCTTTATGGCTGTGATGCCGGGTCCAAGAAGGTAGATGGGGAACATACTCTAATCCCTGACTTGGCGCGATTCTGCCAGCCCGGACGGACGTTCATCATTGCTTTCGACGAAGATTCAAACCCTGAGACAGTCGAGCGGGTGAACCGAGCGATCGGGCGTCTATCGTGGCTGCTAGGCAAGGAGAACGACGGGGTTACGGTCAAAGTTGCAACCTGGGACCCCAAGGACGGCAAGGGCTTGGATGATTTGGTGGTCAATCGTGGAGCCGAGGCGTTGGCAAAGGCGATCACATCTGCGAAGATTCCGCCCAGGGAAGCGCTCTGGCAGTGTTTGGACTCCCACAACTATCAGCTAGGGCGGTGGGTTGAGAAGGCGATCGAATCCCATAGCCCTAAAAACATTGGATTCCTTAAGGCGGCGAAGCTTAACCCCAACATTGAATTAGTGGGAGAACCTTACGAGGACGAGAAAAAAGGCAAAACCGTTATTCTTCAGGATATTCGGACGTTTGAACCCCGAACGAACTTTGATTTCTCGGTCTCGAAAATCCTAGAAGACAACAACGGCGGCGGGCTTGAACTTACGGTTTCTTGGATGGATCGATCGACAGTCCGCACCCGCAAAGCCCTAATCAAATCCCCTGAAACCTTTGCAGTAAAGGATTTTCTTCTAGCTCTGAACCGAAGTCTGAAAACACCCTTAACCGCAAAGCTCAAGTTCGATGAACTGGCCGACCTTCTCCAAAATCGCAGGACCAAATACACCCAGGGTGGCGGGCTAGTCTATCGTCTGGCCGATCGCGTGGGGCAGCAAGACGATGGTACCTGGGTGTTCGATGGCTCGCAGTTCAAACCAGATGGGACCGCGACGACCGAACGGGAATCACGGATCGTGTTTAATCAGGCACTGATCGAGGCAGAAAACATTCCCAGCCCTGCGATCGCGCCTCAAAGCCCCGAGGCCCTACCGAATCTAGTGCAGGCTATTCAGGCTTTCTACAGCCCGGAGGCATTGCCCCACGTCTGGTTAATCCTGGGGTTCGCGTTGATGGGTCTCCACAGGCGGGAAATCATGGCCACGGTGGGCGAAATGGCCTCGCTGGCAATCTATGGCCAGAAAGGGGGCGGGAAATCGCTGGCCCAGAAGTTGGCGGCTTCCCTGTATGGCCTTCACGATTGGAGCCTATCAGATGTATCGGTTTCGCAGTTTGGTGAGCTGGCCAAATCTCTGGGGAGTCTCCCAATCCAATGGGATGACCCAATCAGGCAGGGCCGTTATGCGGCGGGGGATGAGGAAAAAGTTAACTCGGCTCTCTGGAAATTATTCACCGGGCTGGGCCGTGCGGTTCGGGGCAATTCCCAAGCACCAAACACCGTGGTCTCTGTTTCGTCTAATCGAACTCTAGGGGCGGGCAATGCAGCGATCGAGAGTCGTTTGATTAAATTTATTTTCCCGCTCCACCCGGTGGAGCGATCGGCGGGGGAAGCCTTGCGGCGGGCCATGAATCAGGCTAGCGGTGGGCTGTCCCAACTCCTAGCAATTCCCTACGATAGCCAAACGATTGAAGCCCACGCGGCCCAGTTACTGGAACACCTGTCAGACAGCGATTCTAGGAATAGCAACTCTCTGGCCACCTTGGCCTATTTCACCCAACAATTCTGCGACCTGGCTGGGGTTGATTTTGATGCACTGACATTTGTGAAAACAGACATTTGCCCTCAGACCAACGAGGCCGGGGCCGGGAAATCTGACCTGGCCAATTTCCTTGAAAAGCTGGCCATCCTTAAATCTGAGGGCCTAGCAGGCGATTGGAATCTAGACGAAGACACCCGCGATCGTGCTGGGGGGCGATATTTGGCCGTCCAGATGGGTGGACTCTGGGATATTTTTGAGGCTCGGTTTAAGCCCAACTACGGCCAATCCCTGATCGCCCAACTGGCAGAGGATGCGGGCGGGGCCAAGAATCAGAAACGGAGGTTTGTTGATACTCGGGAAAGCGCGATCGCCTACCAGCGGGCCGTAACCGCCTGGAACATGGGAACTGGACCCTCTGACAAACCACTGCCTCTAGTTCGCGATCGGCAGGCGAAGGCTTTGTTAATCCCCTACGCCGTGGCCCAGGCGGCGGGGTTCTTCCCAACTCCTGAGGCTGAAGAGGTTGCACCCGTCGAGGCCGTCGAGGTTGCTGCACCCGTCGAGGTCGCTGCACCTGTTGAGGCCGTCGAGGTCGCTGCACCTGCACCCGTCAAGGTCCAGCCCCAAAGGCCCAAAACCTTGACCACGGCCACGGCCCAAAAAGCAAAGCCCAAGACATCCCCCGACACAGGTTCACCCTTAGGGACCTGGGACTACGATCCAACCAAAATTGTAAAGGCGGCGGAGCACGTCGAGTACGAGGCCGAATTCACCTATATGTCTGAGGAGGCTGAACCATGCGTCGCTTAGAGGAATCGGACCTGATGTCCGGCGCTGAGGTCCGCAAGCTCCTAGGAGGCATATCCCCTAGGACACTCGACCGATATCGATCGAAGTACTGGCATTGCGGAATTCATTATGTTCAACCGACCCAGAGATGTCAGTACGTCCGTCCGATGATTCTTGATTGGCTGGTCAACAGACAGGAGCCCGCAGCACATCAAAACGCGATGGAAGCTTGGTTGGCGGCAAATCAAGCCCCCAAACAACGAAAGCGGGCAAGTTAACTACAGGCACACCCCAACAAACTCCGACCCCAGGCGATCGATCGCCTGGGGTACCTTCGTGTCCAGACTCAGACATCCACAAGAGGGCTTGGTACCCTGAGATTCTCGTTTGGTACCTTGCCGGGTACCAAACAGGGTACCAAAGGGGAAGCCAGGTGTATAAGGGTTCTAGATGTTTTGGTACCCTGGGTACCCTTGGAACCTCAAAAATGGTCCCAACCTTTGAAAACTGTTTTTTGGGGCTGGACTTAGACGCCTACACTCCCCTTTGGTACCCTGCCCTTCTGCCTGGGTACCCTAGCAAGGTACCAAAGGAAACAGCTTGATATGCGGGAGTTTCAGTGGTTTTGGTACCCTGAATTCTTCCTTTTGGCACCCTGTTCCCCTGACTTGGTACCTTGCCGGGTACCAAAGGGAAAGCCCGACATATAAGGGTCCTAGACATGTTGGTACCCAGGGTACCCTTGGAACCTCAAAAACAGGTACCGACTCTTGAAGCAGCAATTCCAAATTCAAAAGGGTCTAAACTAATGGAGATGAGGCATTCGATCTGCTTGACTGACAAAACTCAATAAGCTGGCATGTGCTTCAGGACAGTCAACTCAAGGGTAAATGACCGTTCGTGCTGACGTTTAGAAGCAATGGCAGGATCGGGGTCCGGGTCACTGGATAAATAGTGAAATATTGGAATCAGACATTGGTCCGTAATCGCCCGTCGAATCCAATTCCAACCAATCTTGAGATAACTCATCCCACGATGCCAATGGGGGTCAACCTGTTGGCGTTTTCCCTTGGCCACAACTTCTGTTCCTTGCAGTACCAGGAAGAGCATGGTCAAAGCCACAGCCCAAAGAAGCTGCCCCAGGGCAAATTTATCCCGTAAACGGCAGGCTTCCAACTGAAATCCATTCGACTTAAGGTCCAAAAAGTTCTCCTCAATCTGAAATCGTAAGCGATATTCCTCAAACGTCTTCAGGCTGGTCGGTTCATCGCTGACAATCACCCAATCCTCATCACTGCGCTTATCATGGGCAAAGGCCAGGTAGACTGGCCCATAGGGCTTCGTCTTACCCAAATTGACTGGGCCTGTGAAGTAAGCTTTCCCCCGCTTAGGTTGTACATCCGATACCTTATACCATCGACCCTCTGCCTGGAACTGAAACTGTTGTTTGATTCTGATCCGAAAGTGCCACTTTAGATTCTGCTGTAGATATTTCATCAGTTTGCCGTCGGCAAATCCTCGGTCTGCCAGAAGGACCACATCTGCCCCCAGGGGAAGAACCTTACTTACAGGCCGGAGAAACCGTTGGATCTGCCATAGTCCAACCGTGCTGCTCTTATGCACCACGATGTTGAAGTGGATGGGTACCGTTCGACCGCGATAGACCACACCCACCCAGACCACGCAAAAACAATTCCATAGCATCGTGGTGTCCAAACTCAAGTACAGGCGCTCTTTTCCCCACTTTGACAGGGCTTGAGCGATTAGTTGATGGTGGACTGACATCACATTGATCCGCCGATTCGACAACCACCGACGGAAGCGGCGCTGATGAGATTGAGACTTCTTGGCTCGACTCTTGACATAGACCCCAAATCCACTCGGATGCACTTTTTGGCTCTGGATCATGCCAATCATCATCCAGCATAAGGTTTGAACATGACGGATGTCTCGCCATAGGGCATATTGACGTAAATAAAGATCTAGCGCATCATACAGGTGGGATGTTGGAGTCATAGGGATTAGCTCGGTTTGTCATTACTCTTAGCTTAAACTAGACTCCAGCTCCCGCCTAGCTTTCGTTTCACCCCTTAATATTTTTGTCAGTCAAGCAGGTATCACACCACAAGCCCAGCGATGCACAGTTCGTACAGAACAAGATTTAGTGACAGAGACAGCATTGGTTGTTGTGAGCGGCACAACTCCGCTTTTGCCCATCTTTGCTTATCCTGATCAAATTGACCAAATCAGACGTACGGAATGTTGCGTCTATACCAACACTCTTAATCAAGATCTGATATTTGAACTTTCTAAGGTACATGCGATAATAGCTCTTAACGGAGGTCGTCTAGCACATTTAGCAATTGTGTGCCGTGAGCGTGGCATACCAGTCATATCAGGTGTGATGCTTCCTCCTGGTGCTTCTCAAGCGCAGTTTTATCCAAATGAGATCAGATTAATGAAGCCCTCTCATCTAAAGCTGAGTTAGGTACTCAATTTAACAGTGAGTGTTTTTGTCAGCACCAGAATCGGCGTAGGGAAAGCGATTCGTTGATGGTGAATCACGTGTAAGTCCCTCCCACTAAATCCAAGTGTGAAGTCTTATCTGCCCACGATAATCCGATCTTAGGAGGCAGGAGGTAAAAGTTAGAGTCGCAATCAGAGGTCCTAAGCTGCAATGTCACTAATAGGGGGTTCCTACGGTGAAATAGAGACTAGAAAGGGTCTCAGCTTAAGGCGGGAAATACCCTCAGTGTAGGGACTTAAGCCAGTTGTGTTCGAGAAGACTTCCTAGACTTTCTAGGCAGGGGAAGTTCACCGACTTGAGTGAGAATCGATTCAAACAAAT
>JAAUSA010000347.1 GCA_012031975.1 Alkalinema sp. RU_4_3
AAGTCCCCCTTATTAAGGGGGATTTAGGGGGATCTCCGACAGGCTGCTAGTGGTTCGTCAGCTTTCAAATTGTGAATCTGGGATCAGTAAGGGATTATTATTTTGGGGTTTTCAGCCCACAAAATAATTCTTAACAGACCACTAGTCACCCAACCAGGAGATACTTAGACATGGGCATAACTATTACAGACCTGACCAATATGTCCCCTGCCGCGCTCGATGGACTGTATCAGCGCAGTCCCGTCGGTGAGATCCCCAATGGGCAGGGCAGGGGAACAGTTTTGTTTGTAACCAAATTGCCGACGGGCAATCTCTTCTCTAGCCTGGTGCGATTACTGGCCTGGCAGGGAAAAGTGTTTGATCGCGATCGCAGCTTCTTACTCAATCGCGTCAGCCTGTTCAGCATCAAGATGATCAAAGCCAGCGTGTATCCCGGCGAGAGCTGGCTCACCCAGGGAGAAGCGACAATTTTGGACTATTCCAAAACGTCCTTTGTGGCCCAAAAAATTCGCGATGAAATTCGGGAAGTTGCGCCTGGACTTTATCTGGGCCAGGCTTACTGGGGCAAAACTCGGGTGCTGTGTTTCTCTCTGGAATTTTAATCGTCAATCTCCCCCTTGGTATCGGCGTATGACCCACCAACAGTCTTTCACCGTGATCGTTCCCATCAAACCTGACCAGATGGACGGGCTGAGGACAGTGCTGCAGTCTATCCAGGAAAACGTCAGGCACAATCCGCTGATTCCCTTTGCTCAGTTTCCACAGGTGCATTTTGCCCGATTTGTGATCCTGGAGGCGTTTATCGATCCGCTGCACGGCACTCCCATTCCTGCCAGTCTGGTCTTTTCGAGTTGCATTGATGCTCCCCTGAAGCGCTATGTGCGATCGCTGGTGGCGATCGCTGGATCGGGACTGGATCAGATCTTTGGCCATTGTGAAGGCTACCCCCTACCCCAGCAACGCAGGGATAGCAGCCGGATCGCCTACCTACAGAAGCACCGGGTCAATACCCAGGCCTTCTACGTGAACACTGTTGGCCGCACGGTGCAGCAGATTCGCCAGGAAGCCGACCTGCACGACAAGATTGAGCACTTTCTGGATCACAGCCAGCGCCAGCCAGGAGTTGCCAGTTTCAATGCAGATACGGTTCGTCGGGCCATTCAGAGCTTTGTGAAGCAGGATCCATCCCTCGACTGGGCCCTGACTCCGGTAGCCCCTCCCCGTCTGGGCTGGCAGATTCGAGAAAAGCTGCATTTTGTCCTTGGTTTGCTATTAATCCTGCTGCTGGGTCTGGTCTGCTTGCCCATCTCTCCGATCTTCGTTGCAATTTTGCGCTGGAAAGAAGAAACAGATCCTCATCCTCGACGGGATCCAAATTTTAGATTGAGTCAGTTTCATCGCATCCACCTTGCCCAGGATGAAGATTTTTTTAGTCAAAATCAATTCAGTGTGGTGGGGTTTGTCAAACCGGGTTGGTTCCGCTACATCACTCTCAGGGTCATCCTTGGGCTGACTAATTTTGTCACCCGCCACATCTTTAATAACGGCGATTTAGGAACCGTTCCGCTGCTCAATCTAGCTGGGGTAGACACCATTCACTTTGCCAAGTGGGTAGTGATTGACCAGGGCCGACGGGTGCTGTTTATGAGCAACTACGATGGCGACTTAGAGGACTATATGAATGACTTCATCAATAAAATAGCCTGGGGATTAAACATCGCCTTTAGCCACGGGGTTAATTATCCCAAAACCCGCTGGCTGGTGAAGGGAGGTGCTAGAGATGAACAAGTTTATAAAGCTGTCCTGCGCAAATATCAAATTCGCAGCCAGGTTTGGTATGCCGCCTATCCCACGCTTGCAGCGGTCAACATTAGCAACAATGCCCAGATTCGAGCCGGACTGTTCCAGCCCCTCGATTCCGCCCAGCAGCAAGCCTGGCTGTCCCGATTCTGATTGCATTTCCGTGACTGTGCCCCCATTGACTAAGATTTCAGGACGCCCTATGGATCCCCTCGAACTTCAGGATATTCAAGGTATCATCGCCCGTGGCTACGGTAATCTCGAAGCCGCCACCTACATTTTGCTGCATATCCAGGATGCGCCCCTGGCCAGACAGTGGTTGGGCAACCTGGCCGATCGCGTGCAAACCAGCCAGGCTCGCCCCGGCGATCGCAGCTTGAATATTGCCTTCACCTATGCCGGACTGACCGCGTTAGGACTGCATCAAAGTACCCTCGCCACCTTTCCCACCGAGTTTCAAGAGGGCATGACCGAGCTGAATCGCAGTCGGATTCTGGGCGATCGTGAGGGCAGTGACAATGACCCGAAACTATGGCGTTGGGGGGGGGCGGGTGCGCAGCAGGCAGCCGTACATATCCTGTTGCTGCTCTATGCGATCGACGATCCACAATTGGCCGAGTTTTATACCACGCTGTCCAATCAATTTACCGACGCTGGCGTTGCGCTGGTTCTGAAACTGGACACCAGGCTCCTCAAGGATGATCAGGGGTGCTTTCGAGAACACTTTGGCTTTCGAGATGCGATCGGTCAACCCATCATTGAAGGGCTGAGCCGGGTCGGGGACACGGCTAACACGATCAAAGCGGGAGAATTCATCCTGGGCTACCCCAATGAATACGACCTGCTGACCGAAAGTCCCAGAGTAAACCCGGAGTGCGATCGCGACCAGATTCTGCCGCCCGGTGAGTCTGGCTCCCATGACCTGGGGCGCAATGGCAGCTACCTGGTCTTCCGGCAACTCAGCCAAAACGTCGAGGAATTTTGGCGCTTTCTAGAGGCAGCCAGCCAACATCCCGATGGTTCCAGTCATCCGGAGGCTCGCCTCAAACTCGCTGCCAAAATGGTGGGTCGCTGGCCCAGCGGCACATCCCTGGTGCAGTCCCCCCGATCGCGATGACCCAACCGTAGTCGATAAAAATGACTTTGCCTACCACCATTTAGACGCCCAGGGCTTGCGGTGCCCCGTTGGAGCGCATATCCGCCGCTCCAACCCGCGCGACTCCCTGAGTCCAGCTCCAGGGACTGAGCGATCGATCGCCGTCAACAAAACCCATCGGCTGCTGCGTCGGGGGCGCACCTATGGGGAACCCATCAGTTTGTCATTTGATCCAGAAGCCATCCTCAACACCCCAACACCGGGAGAACGGGGCATCCATTTCATCTGCATCAATGCCAATATCAGTCGGCAGTTTGAGTTTGTGCAGCATACCTGGATCAACAATCCCAAATTTGGCGGTCTTTATGAAGAGACTGACCCCCTGGTGGGCGATCGCACCCCCTGAACGCCCAAACGGATACCTTCACCGAACCCGCTACACCAATTAGAACCCGCACCACAGGACTACCGCAATTCGTAGTCGTGCGAGGCGGCGCTTAC
Organism: Alkalinema sp. RU_4_3; assembly: GCA_012031975.1. Lineage (GTDB taxonomy): Bacteria > Cyanobacteriota > Cyanobacteriia > Leptolyngbyales > Leptolyngbyaceae > JAAUSA01. The sequence continues at coordinate 3,398 of JAAUSA010000347.1, forward strand.
TTTTTCCTACCTGGAATCAAAGCTATCCGATACTTAGCATCCATTTCCTCATAGAGACGCGATGAATCGCGTCTCTACCCCCATCCCCTCACCC
>JAAUSA010000109.1 GCA_012031975.1 Alkalinema sp. RU_4_3
GACAACCCCCTAATCCTCCGCTACAAATACAAAACCTTCATGCCCAAAGGCCTCCTCACCCGCTTCATCGTCGAAATGCACCGCGACATCGAAAACGCCTCCGACCCCGCCAACGCCGCCGTCTGGAAAACCGGCGTCATCCTCAGCAAAGGCCCCACCCGCGCCGAAATCATCGAACACTACATCCCCCGCGAAATCCACATCCGCGTCACCGGCCCCCGCCCCCGCGACCTCCTCACCATCATCAACCACAAATTCGAGGAAATCCACGAAACCTTCTACGGCGACACCCTCCTCGACTCACCCCCACCCTTCGACACCCTCATCCCCTGCAACTGCAAAGACTGCAAACCCAGCCCCACCCCATTTCTCTTCGGCCTCGATCGCCTCTACACCTGCCTAGACAGAGGCCGCTACACGATCGAATGCCACGAAAGCGGTTTAGATATCCAAGTCCGCAGCCTGATCGACGGCGTCATCGAACCCCAACAGGACGACATCGAAGGCGAAGGCTTCCGGAATCGCGATCGATCGCGCCGTAGCTATGTCAAACGCGAACAAAACATCAACATCAACTTAACCAACACCATGACCGATCAATCCCCCAAAACAACCAACCTCGACCTCCGCCAAGCCACTATCGGCGCGATCGCCACCGACAGCGCCCAAGCCACCGTCAGCAACAACACCTTCACCCAAACCAACAACACCAGCACCGAAGACCTTCTAAAACTGATCACCACCCTCCGCCAATCCGCCGCCAGCTTTCCCAGCGACACCCGCCAAGAAATCGAAACCGACCTCGAAGACCTCGAAGCCGAAATCACAAAACCCCCCGCCGATCGCAACCTCACCCGCATCAAAAAACGCCTCATCGCCATCTTTACCGCCGCCACTCTCCTCGCTGGTGGCGTCTCCGGCGCAACAGACTTTACGAATACAGCGATCGATCTCGGCCAAAAATTCGACATCGACATCCCAGCCCTCGTCGGTCACTAACGCCATATTGTTTTCTCTCCATCCCTAGGGCATTATCACCCTGGCGATCGACCAAAACTTTGGCTATCTTAAAGCATACGTATTCCCTCCCCCGGCCATGGCCTCCCCAACCCCAGAACCCCAACCCCTAAAAATTCGGACCATTCGCCGAAAACAGGTACAACAGTATTTAGCCATTTCCGCCTTCATCGCCACCCAACTCATCACAGGCTGTGACATGGCCGAGGAAGAAGAGCCCACCGCCGAAGTAGAACCCAAGGTACCCGCCCTCTTCTACGAAACCACAGCCCAGTGCGAAGCCGACGCCACCAAGCTCACCGCCACCGCCTCGCCACCGCCACCCACCCCAAACCCAGGCATACCCGTCACCGACTGCGCCAAACAGATCGCCGCCGCCCGCCAGGAGCACGATCGCCACGCCCCCGTCTACCAAAGCCTCACCGACTGCAAAGCCGACGATATCCAGTGCGAACCCACGCCCTACGGCTATGACACCTATGGCTATCGCCCCAGCTACGGCGGTGCCTACTTTTTCTCCTCGATGGGCAACTATAGACCCTACACCGTCTATCGTGGACTGAATGGCCGGGATTTGATCACCCCCCAGGGACAGGTCCTAGCTTCGCCAGGGTTAGGCCTTGTCTCCATGCCCCAATCGCTCAGCATCGCCTCCCCACCACGCCCACCGGGCTATGCTGCCGTCGGCACGATTAAAGGCCGTAACGTTGCTGGGTTTGGGTCAACCTACAAAAACACGGGCAGCGGAGGGAAATAGTGAAACCGATTAAAGTGATCAGGCGCCCCCATTGGCAGGCCCATATTCAAGACCATGCCTACCAGGCCGACGTCCTCAGCGATCCACGACAACAATACTGGATCGAATCCCTCCCCGAACCCTTCGCCATCCAATTCCACACCCAGGAAGAAACCGCGATCGCCACCGCCACCGAAGTCCTATGGGATCTATGCCTGAGGTTTTTAGATACTTTTTTCACCGAGGAGAGTGAGGGTAGCGTCGATCGCCGTCTCGCTCAGCTTCAGATTCCAGCGGCCTATTGGACTGCGATCAAGCAGAGTTGGGAGCGATCGATTCCCCAGGAGGACCTCTCCCTCTGCACCCGTTTTGACCTAGCCGTCACAGAATCAGGCCAGATCAAACTCCTAGAAATCAATGGCGAAACGCCGTTGCTGGGTGCAGAGACCATTTACCAGTGGAATTGGTATGTGGATTACCTCCAGCATCACCAAAATAGCGCCTGTCCCCTGCCCAGTGATGCCCATCAGTTCAATGAATTTTGGGATCGCATTGCAGGACAGTGGCGCAGGATTATGGCAGATTACAGGCTTAAAGAAACCGGAATCTCCTTTTTGGTGGATGAAACTCTGGGTGAAGATTTGGAAATGGCGATGCAGTTGATTCAAATTCTGCACGATGATGTGGACCCGAATATCTACGTCCAAATTGTCTATTTGCGAGGGCTCCAGGATGAAAATGGGCGAGAATTACAGCGGGGTTTGGGATTAGATGAAGAAGGCTACTTTATTGACCCTGTGAATCAGCGAATTCCTGTGTTGTGGAAGATGTATGATTGGTCCGATATTCAAAATGACATGGCCAATGACGGCGCCACCGAGGCCCTAGCTCGGCAACTGGAATCGGGCCAGACCAAAGTGCTAGAACCCCTCTGGAAACAGGTGCTCTCCAACAAAGGGGCCATGGTGATGATGTGGGAGCAGTTTAGGGACAAGCCCGAGGGTGAATATCTGCTGGCCACTTACTTTGAGCGTGATGTTTCGATCGAGGCCACCCAGCTAGCCCTCGGGATGCATGTGCGCAAACCCATGTTGGGCTTAGAGGGTGTGGCAACTTCGATCGAGATGGGACTTGGATCCCTAGAAGAACGCCCTAGCTTGGGCTATGGGGGTGAGGGCTTTATTATTCAAGAATATATTGAATTGCCCCAGGCCTTTGGCTATCACTATACGATCGGCAGTTGGGTAATTGATGACGAGGCGGCGGGGGTGATTATTCGGGGCGACAGGTCCAGAATTACAGGTCGCCATTGTCTGATTATTCCGCATGTTGTTTCCGATGATGGTTTGTTTATCCCCTAAAAGCTATGTCACCCAGAATTAGCCAAAATCAATGGGATTTAGATCAGGTGCTGCCCTTGGGACAGCCCATAGAACCCCAATATTTTTGCACAGCACCTCCAGGTACGGTAGAGAATTTTAGAAAACTCCTCAGCCGCGATGTCTTCTCAGAGGCCGATGCCCAGGTGCTGTACGACTATTTGATGGATCGCCAAGGGGATTTATCACCTGAGTTTCTTCGGATGCTGGGGCTATGGCGATCGGACGAACTCAAACACTACGAGGCTCTACGGGCCGGATTTACCATAGTATCTCATGGGTTGGGTTTGATGAATGGATCAGTTGTTTCGCGATCGCGTCCATGAGACAGAGCCGATCGCCCTGACATTGACCGACGAGTTTACAATCCTAGTGACGATGATGTTTGATGAAATTGGCTCGGTCTACTCCTATCGCCGGGATTTGGTGGAATATTACAGTCATTTTGGACCTGCCATCCAGAAAATTGGCCATCACTTGGTCAAGGATGAGGGGATGCATTTTAGCAATGCGGCGGAGTTGTTGCTGGGTTTGCATGGCGATCGCCTAGATCAAGTAGCTCCTCTATTGCAGCAGATCTCTGACCTGGAAAATAGCCTCGGCACCTACTACAAAACCTTTTTTCTCGATCATGCCCAGGAGCAGTTTCGGTTTCCGCCACAGTTTAATGCCGTGATTATTCGGGTGATTTTGGCGCGTTTGGGGCTGGGGCCGAAGCCAGAGGCGATGGAACTCAAGACGCTGTGGCAATGGGTGCCGACGGGGCATGATCTTGTGCCGATCGCACCTAATCCTCTTCCTCAACCGTGCCCCGCAGGCGCTTGATCTGCGATCGCCGTTTTTTATGTTCGATGCGTTTGCGATCGATCGACTTAGGAATCGGCGTCGGCAGACGCGGTTTCGCCACGAATATAGCAGCGCGAATTAGGGTTTGCAGGCGTTCGAGGGCTTCGGCTCGGTTGCGTTCCTGGGTGCGGTGTTCCTGGGATTTGAGGACGATGACGCCATCTTGGGTGATGCGGCGATCCCGGAGATTCAGGAGTTTTTCCTTGTGGCGATCGGGCAGGGAAGAAGCCGCGATGTCGAAGCGCAAATGGATGGCAGTGGCCACTTTGTTGACGTTTTGGCCGCCGGCACCCTGGGATCGAATGGCGGTCAGTTCGATCTCGCTGAGGGGAATAGAAATGGTGTTGGTGATCGGCAGCATTTTATTCTAGATGAGCCAATTTTTCATAGAGCGCCAAGACCGAAATAAAATCGCGATCGCCCCCTCCTCCCGCAATCAAAGCATCCATCAACGGCACCACCTGATGACTCCCCATTAAAGGTAGCCCCAATTCTCTTGCCGTCTGTAAGACCAAGTTCATATCCTTGCGGAATAAATCCAACTTAAACCCCGGTGCAAAATTACCCTCCAGCATCTTCGCCCCATGCACCTCCATCACCCGACTTTGACCAAAGCCCCCCAGTAAAGCCTCCCGCACCTTCCCCGGATCGACCCCCGACTTCTTCGCCAGAGTCAAAGCCTCCGCCACAGCCTGCACCGTTAGGGCCACCACAATCTGGTTGCAGGCCTTCGTCACCTGGCCCGCCCCGGCATCCCCAATATGGACAATGTTTTTCCCCAACACCTGCAAAATGGGTAAGGCCCGATCGAAGGCCTCCCCATCCCCACCCACCATAATCGACAGCGTCCCAGCCTTTGCCCCAATATCACCCCCCGAAACCGGAGCATCCAAAGCACTACAGCCCAGGAGTTTAAACCGATCGTAAATCCTACGGGACACAGCAGGCGCGATCGTAGACATATCGATATACAGCATGCCCGAACGCAAGGCTTCGATAATGCCAGCACTTCCTAGGGCGATCGCCTCCACATCCGGCGAATCCGATACACAGCTAATCACAACATCCACATCGCGGGCACAGTCCGCCGGGGAACCTGCAACCCTAGCACCCGCCGCCGCCAACTCGGCGGTTTTACTTTGGGTGCGATTGTAGACCGTCAACTCGTACCCAGCCTTCAGCAGATTATGGCCCATGGGATTGCCCATTAGGCCGAGGCCAATTAGCCCAATGCGGCGATCGCTCATGCAGTCTACTCCTGGTTACTCAAACGTTTGTACACCGTCGCCAGTCCCTCCGCATCCCCCACATTCCCAGGGAAAATCACTACAGGCAGATTCGGAAACCGACCATGGTCCCCATCCGTCCGCACCATCGAAACCCCCGGCAACACCTGACCGAGTAAAAACGCCGAGTTCAGGGCCAGCCCTTTACTCAGGGTATCGTTCGAGGTAATCCCACCTTTACTAATCAAAAACCCAATCGTCTCCGGCAGCGATCGCAACACCGCCATCAAAAACCCCGATACCGTCTCCCCAAAGGCCAAACGATCGTCAATTGTGTCAAACTGCAACTCCGATCGACTGGTATAGATCACTGGCGTTTTACCTTCAGCGTGAATCGCTTGGGTTTGCTGATTGGTTGCTTGCAGGAGGCGATCGATATTACTAACCTCTAGAAGTTGCTGAACATCGATTTCGACCCCCACGGCATTGGGCGCTTTAAGAAGATACGCCAGTTGCTCCGTGGTTTTTTTCACATGGGAGCCGACGATCACAGCACCGGGCTGACCATCCCGGACGTAGCGGGCCATGGCCTCGGAGGCGATCGGTTGAGGTGGCAATTGGGCCAAAGCCGTCAGCCAGCTCGCCGCACTGCGGAACAGGAAACGTTTGCCGCCCGCCGCCGCCGCTAGGACATCCGTCGCAAAGCGATCGAGATCGGCCTGGGTTTCTCCATCCACCACAGCACATTGGTTGTTTTGCAGCTTGAGTAAGCGATCGAGCACCCCAACCCGAATCTCCGGCAGCAAAAACCGCTCCACTTGATCCGCCTTAATCCGTCCCTGGGTTTTCTCGGCCACATAGTCCGGCAAATAGCTATGGCTGTACCCAAACACCGAGTCGCGCGCAAACTCCGTCTCATGGACAGGCACATCCACCCCATCCACCTTAAGGTAATGGATACTGTCGATCGTCTTGCGACCCCCTTCAAAGAAGGCAGGCACCAGGAAGTGAGCATCAAAATTGCCCAGCTCCGCTGCGATCGCATCAGTCTCCACCGGATAATGGCCCCGGAGGGTCGAGTCCGATCGACTGACGACGAGAAACTCCTGGATGTTTTCTAGGGCGATCGCCTGTTTGAGGTTGACGCAGGCTAAGCGGGTGATAGCCGTGGCAGATTCCGGGGACAGAGCACGGGTATTGGTCAGGACAAAAAAGATCGGGGCGATATCCCGCAATCCCAACCGCAGGGTTTCCACATCCCACTGCATCAGGAGCAGGCAGCTATGGACGGTTTGCGATCCGGTGGGATCGTCGTCGAGCACGATGATTTTGGGCTGGGGCATGGTTGGCAATCCGTTGTTCTGCGATCGATGGGCCGTCGTTCTTGATTGTACTGAAAAGGGGCAGACATCCTAAAATGTCCGCCCCCCTAATCAATAAATCCAATCCATCCGATTCAACAACCTAGCGCTTGATCGTCTTCGCCATGTTGCGGAACATATCCATACCGCTGTCCGAGCCAGCACGACGGGGGCGATCCTTGGCCTGAGGGGGCTCGGAAACTTCGGTCGGCTTGAACTCGGGTTCCGGGGCGGCTGAGGCTGGCATGCTAGCCTGGAAGCTGCTGGGCTTGCTAGGCGCTTGGTAGCTAGTAGGAGCCTTGAAACTAGGGGCATTGCCTGTACTCACATCAGCACGGGTTACTTTAGGGGCCTGGCTAGTGCTCACGGCTCCACGGCTATCAGCCAGACGGCGGGAATCCGAAGAAACCCGATTCACCTGCTCAAACTCTTCTCCATTTACACCTTTTGGAAAGGTACGACGCACGGTCTTCACTTCGCGCATGTAATCCGTGTTACCCATGGATTTTGCGGCATCATCATCCAGGAAAAATTCCCCCTTAGGGGCATCATTATTCCCACCGCCAAACAACCTGCTCCAAAAACCCATCGTACGGTTCTCCTAGTCAAAGATAGTCTTATCAGTATGTATGAGATATCTTATCAAAAAGTAAGATTCCCTTGAAGCCCTGGGATGAATTCTTAATCAAGTCGAGGATTGTCACCCGATGGATCGGGCATTTGGAGCCATGGCGCCCCCTGTTATCTGTAAAGATATGTGTTTTAAAGATATATGTCCTAGGTCATCTGACCGATTCTGTTTCGCGCGAGAATTGACATCATAGAAGGGGGATCCCCACTTCGAGCGAGATCCCTCTTCTATCATTAAGGTTTCGCCCCTTAGAAACCTTTGCGATCAAACCCCGGTCAAAGATCTGTTCTCCGTTTTCCGTAATTGGACAGGTTGCCGCTGAAGTTGACTTCAGTAAGTTGGACCGCTCTCTATCTACAGATAACCAACCATCTCGCTACAAACAGTTCAAAGGAGGTTCCATCATGAAGAATAGCGCAAGGAGCATTTCCTATTGGGTCACAGGGTGTCTGGCAACCCTGGTTATGACAGCTTCCTCGGCGGTAGCGGCCAACCCTGAGCAGCTCCAAGAACTGATTACGACGGGCCAATGCCCTGGCTGCGATCTGGTCGGGGCCGATCTGACGGGCGCCCATTTGATCGGCGCTGACTTGCGTAATGCCAATCTCACGGGGGCCAACCTCTCCCACGCCAACCTCGAAGGCGCCGACTTGACCGGGGCCAACCTGACGGGGGCAAACCTAACCAAAACATTCTTGACGAACGCCAGCCTGGCCAAGGCAAACCTCAGCCGTGCCGATATGACCAGTGCCGTTGCCTACAATGCCGATGTTTCTCGGGCGGTGCTCGATAACATCACGATCGTCAATGCCGAGCTGTTTGGCACACCGATTAATGTCGGTAGCGACACGGACGAGTAACCTACCCGTTCCACACCTTTTCGAGGATGGTGGAGGGGGCAATGTCCGCGAGGCGCTGGCTGGGGGATTTGATCCCGACACAGCGATCGCTCTTCGGCAGTAGACGCGCCGGAATACCCTGGCCAAACAAACCCAGGGTGAAGGTTTTGGCCGCCACTGCTAGGTGCAGCATGTCACTTTCCGAGCAAAGCACAAGACTGGCTCCGGTGAGCAGACTGACGGCCTGGCCGAGGTTGCTGGGCTGGGTGGCTTTAATGGCGGGCATTGCCGATTGCAACTCCTCCACAATCCCTTCCCAGGAATCATCTTGGAGTAATACCAGGGGCATCTTGGGCTGCTTTTTCTGGAAGTCTTCCAGGACCGATCGCCAGTTTTTGGTGGGATAGCGATCGTCCGCTTCACCACCGCCATAGATCAATACATAGCCCCCGGAGGTCAGCCCCAGGCGCTTGCGCTCGTCGTCGGCCCAGGCCAAGTCCTTCGCCTTCACCGTCACCGCCAATTCAGGACAGGGATCCGTCAGATCCATCCCCTGGAGCAGGGCATAGGGCGCCTCCGCCACATAATGCTGGGGGGAGAGAGCCACCACGCGCTGGGTGAGGAAGTTTTCGCCCTTGCTGCCCGCAAACCCGATCCGGGTCGGGATACCACTGAGCCACAGCAGAAAGTTCGTGGGCCAATCCGATCGCAGATTCAGCACCACGTCATACTCGCGATCGCGCAGCACCCCCAAAAGATTGCCCCAGTCCGCCAGACTATTGCGAGCCTGGAACAGAAACGGAATGGTTCCTTTGACAGAGCTAGTCACCTGGTAGGCCGGAGCCGCACTGGGCGCCACGACCACATCCATCTGCGCATTGGGATAGCGCATTTTCAGTCGATCCAGGGTGGGAAAAATAAGATTTGATCGCCAATTCCACCGGGAACAAAGGCCAGAATTCTCATAAACCGCTTTAATTGCAGGGCATTCACTCCCATTTTAACGGCTAAACGGCGTTCGGAATACCTGTTTCTCAAACCGTTTGCCCAACGTCCTGGCCCAAACCCCTATCGCACAGACAGCGCTTCACTAAACTTCTTATTAATCGGATCAAGCACAAAGCTCAGAATCGACTTCTTGCGGGTGACAATGTCCGCCGTGCCCGCCATACCGGGGGTGAGATCGACCACGCGATCGCGAATCGCAATCTTGGACTTCTTCAGGCGCACCTTGGCTGGAAACACCGGACCCATCTCCCGACCCTGGGCATCCTTCTCGACGATCGCATCGGGGCTGATCTGTAGAACTTCACCCTCAATAACGCCAAACTCCTGGTAGGGGAAGGAGGCCAGCTTAACCTTGGCAACCATACCTGCTTTGATGAAACCCACATCCTGGTTCATCACCTTCACATCCATGATGATCTCTTCGCCATGGGCAGAATCGAGAGCAGTTCTTCACCCTGCTGGACTGGACCCTGGGTAACCTTGACGTTGTAGACCTGGCCATCAAACGCCGCCTTCAGGGCGGATCGCTCCTTTTTCTGCTGCTTGGCCACATCGATCTCACCCTGCTTTTTGGACAGCTCGGCCCGGCGCTGGGTTAGTTGGGTCAGGACTTCGCCCGTTCGCTGAGGCGCAATGCTCTGGGCGGTGCTGGTGGCACCCTGGAAGGCTTGCTGGGCCTGGGTGATCCGATCGCCCTGGGCATCGATTTCCTTCTCAAGGGAGACAATTTGCTGTTCGGCCTCATTGATCCGTCCACTGGCGGCGATCACCTGCTGGGTGGCCTGGGCCACAGCCTGTTCCGCCTGCAAAATCTGCTGGTTGGGGACGGCGCCTTCGTTCTTCAGGGTGGCGAGCTTACTGTAAATCTCCTGGGAGATGGCCAGGCTCTTTTCGGCCTGGACCTTAGCGGCCTTTTCGTTTTCAACGGTAATCCGCGCCCCAATCAGGTTTTCCTGAAATCGCGATAGGCGGGCTTCGGCCTCTTGAATACTAGCCTGCTGACGCCCTGCATCGGCCTGGGCAGCGGCCTGCTTGTTTTGCAGTTCCTGCTGACGGGCATCGAGCAGGCGACGCTGCTCGGGGGTGGCGCCATTGATGCTGCCACCGCTTTCGGTTTCGAGGCGGCTAATCTCTTCTCTGATTTTGGTTGCTTCCTTTTCGAGGCTTTCGACGCTGGTTTCGGAGGCGCCGGGATCTATTTCGACGAGTACGTCATCCTTCTTGACTAGGTCTCCCGCCTTGACCTTGGTGCTGGAGACGTTCCCCACACTCAGCGATCGCACCGGTCTCACTTCCGTCGAGGGAATCAGCTTCCCCTGGGCCACAGCCACTTCCTCAACTTGGCTAAAATGTGCCCAGGCGATGGCACTCACCGTCATAAAGCAAATCCCCCCCGACAGCACCCGCGTATACAGCGGCGGCAGCTCCTGAACCGCCTTGCCCAACTCATAGGACAACGAGTCCCCAGGGGTCGCAAACTGCTGCTTGATTTGGCGGGACTGGGAGGGCGATGCGCCGCTGGAGAGAGAAACTTTCATGGAGGACTGGGGGATGGGTTAGCAGTGCTGTAGGTTTGGAGACCAAGGGATCGACCTTACCTAGGTTAAACGAAAAATTCGCGATCGGCCCGAGGTTTATACAGGATTCATGGAAGGCAAAAATTAGGGGGTGGGACCGATCGGCCCCACCCCCTAAAGAATACCCAGAGATTAATTTGCCTACTCAGTACCTTCCGTAAATCCACCACCGTTAGACAGTTGTTCTGCCTCGGGACAATCATCGGAAACCAGTAGCTCTGTGTCGCCCTTGGGCACGGAAGAGAGTTTACGGGTCACGGCGCCGATGTTTTCTAGGCGGACCATCTCTTCCCATGAACAGTTTTCATCTTCTTCTTCAGTTTCGTAGCGTAGGGTAACGAGATCGCCTTCAATATCCAGAATCTTGGCTCGCTCAATCCAGCGCTGTTGGTCCCGCAGAAAAATCCACACTTCATGGCCGTCGCAGCAGAGTTGATAAATCTTGCGGTGTAGCATTAGTTGGCTTCTCCCCTGCCGATGAACCAGCAATGGATAACTGTACAGCCTAGGGTGTAACTCTTTAAAATCACAGTCCTCGACCTACGTTTTATTGTAGCGACTGTTGGGGGGGATTGGTAAAACTCGTTTGGAGCCTTGGGCGGTTGGGGTGTTAGGGGAGCCAGCGGGGGTGGAAGCCGGGGAGGGGCAGGGCCGTGGGATTGAGGCGGTTTTTGGGATCCGGGGAGAGGGGTAGCAGCCAGAGGCGGGAGCTGGCGGTAGGCGCCTGAGGGGGCTGGGGGGGCGCTGGTTTGGTCGAAGAGGATGGCCTTGCCGTCGGGGGCCAGGCTCATTTGGATGTCGCGCTGTTCGGGCAGTTCCAGTAGGGGGGAGACGGCGGTCAGGACTTTTTGGGATCCGATCGCTTCAGGAATGTCGATCGCCGCGATGTAGGGGGTTTCCCGGAAGGTTTCCCCCGGTTGGAGCTGGGTCAGCAGACAGTAGAGGGTTTTGCCGTCGGGGGAGAATTGGGCGGAACGGATGGATCCAGTGGTGCGGAGGACCTCTTTTTGGAGGCCTTGGTTGTTGACGAGGTAGAGGGAGCGGGTGTAGTCCCCGTTGAACTTCTGCATGGCGGCGCTGTTGCCATCCTGGGCAAAGCCAAGGACGGTTCCGAATTGGGGGAGAAAGCTCAGGGGTGAGGCGTTTTGCTGCAAAGGCAGGATGGCGAGGCCCTGGCCCTGGGCGATCGCCATGGCGGAACCATCGGGGGTGATCACGAAGTCGCCGCCCGGCTGCTGGGTCTTGAGGGCCTTGGGGGCTTCGCCGGGTTGCAGGAGCCAGGGGCCAAAGTCGTTGGTGTCCTTTCGGTGGACCCGTTGGACGACGATGCTTTGGCCGTCGGTGGAGAGGTCGAATTTGAGGTTTTGGTAGGTGGTGTTGTCGAGGGTTTTGTCGATTTGGCCGCTGCGTTCGCCGGGTCTTAGGCCCGTGGTGGTGGTGTAGAGCTGCTGTTCGGCGATGCCCTGGGGGGTACCTGTGCGTTCGATGGCGGAAAAGAGGATGCGATCGCGCCGGGTGTAGGGGCGGAAGTCCATGACTTCCAGGGTCGAGGGCGTGAGGATCTGCTTTTCGTTTTTGGTCAGGTTGAACAGGACCAGGCGACCCACTTCATCGCCTTCGGTGCCGACGTAGGCAAAGACGCGATCACGGGTTGGGATTTCGGCTTGGAAGGGCTGGAGGGGTTGGCCCTTGGGATTGAGGCGTTCCTTGCCGCTGAGCAGTTCGATTTTGTAGGTTTGGCCGTATTCGGCACTTCGGGTGAGGGTGTAGGCCATGCGGCGACCGGACCAGCTCATTTTGCCGGGCAGTTCGGGGGTGATTTTCAGGTTTTGGGCGATGCTGTCGGGTTCCATGGGGCGGCTGAACACAATGGTGAAGGCAGTGTCCTGGGCGGAGATGGTTTTGCCGGACCAGGAGAGCGATCGCACCTTAGGCGCGCTATGTTCGCCGCTGAGCAGAATGATCCCGATGGCGAGGGTGAGTCCCAGCAGTACGGCTAGGGCCAGGCGATCGAGGGGTTGGGAGAGTCGGGCTTTCCAGGAGGGGGCCATGGTGCAAAACGGCGAGGCATGTTGGAATTGTTAAGTCATCCTAATCTGTTGGGTGGTTCGTTAGCACAGTGATTTGTCGGGGAAATCTATTAAGACATAAGTCCGATACTCACCCTCCAACCCTCACTCTTCGAACTAACTATGGCCACGCATCTTATCCAAACCATTGATTCTATTGCAGACCTGATCGAAGAGGATGTGGTCGCCCCCCATTTGGCGACGCTATCGGTTGGGGCCGAGGATGAAGACTATTCCAAGGGGGAGCCTGAGTTTACGCCCCGATCGGCGCCGAAGTATGTGCAGGCGATCGTGCAGGCCCAGCAGGCTCACCTGGTGACCAATCTGTTGGAGGGGGGGACCCGTGTATTGATGCAGCCCCAGATGGTCTGGACGATGGGCCGCAACCGGGAGGCGGGGATGCCGATTCACGATCGGTTAATGTCTAGGCGCCATGCGGTGTTGATGTTTGATGCGCAGGAGAAGGCGTTTTTTCTTTGCGGATCTCAACAGTATGAATGGCTCCTATTTGAATGGGGTGCGTGTTCAGGGCAAGCATCGGCTCCAGGATGGGGATTTTCTCCGGGTGGGGAATACAGAGTTTTTCTTCTTTATCAGTCAGGAGCAGCGGATGCTGGAGATGCTGCATCCTGAGGTTTGTAATCGGCTGTTGAATCCTGTGAAGCAGGCACCGGAGGGCTATGTGGAGGCCCAGGAGGCGGAGGAGCTGTTGCAGTTTTCTGGGCTGAAGCGATAGGGCGGTTTGGCGGGTTTCGGCTACACTGATAGGCGATATCTTTGGTCAATTGAGAAGGGATCCATGGTCGCGTTTTTGTTGGAATTGGGGACGGAAGAATTGCCTGCTCGCTTTGTGGATGAGGCCCTGGCGCAGTGGCGATCGACCATCCCCCAAACCCTGGCGGATCTAAATCTAGGGAAGGATGCGACCTTTGAGTTCTATGGGACGCCTAGAAGGCTGGCGGTGCTGGTGCGGGGGTTGCCGTTGCAGCAGGCGGATGTAGAGGAGGAAGTGAAGGGGCCGCCTGCGGGGGCGGCCTTCAAGGACGGCGTGGCAACGAAGGCGGCGATCGGGTTTGCCCAGAAGCAGGGGGTGGATGTAGCGGCCCTGACGGTGCGATCGACCGACAAAGGAGATTTTGTGTTTGTGACCAGGCGGGTGTTGGGTCGGCCCGTGGCGGATCTGCTGAGCGAGTGGGTGCCGAAGTGGATTACGGGGCTCGATGGGAAGCGGCTGATGCGCTGGGGCAATGGCGATCTGCGGTTTTCGCGGCCCTTGCGGTGGCTGGTGACGCTGCTGGATGACAGGGTGCTGCCTGTGACCTTTGATAATGGGGCGGAGTCGGTGTACGTGAGCGATCGCATCTCTTCGGGCCATCGGGTGTTGCATCCGGGGCCTGTGACGATCGCCAGGGCTGAGGACTATGTGAAGACTTTGGCGGCGGCCTTTGTGGATGTGGATTTGGAGTCCCGGAGGGAGAAGATCAAAACCTCGGCGATCGCGGCGGCTCAGAAAGTGGGTGGGGTAGCGATTATTGATCCGGGCCTGCTTCAGGAGGTTGTCAATTTGGTTGAGCATCCTAATGCCGTGTTGGGGAGTTTTGACGCGGAGTTTTTGGCTTTGCCGTCGGAGGTGGTGATGACGGAGATGGAGAGTCATCAAAGGTATTTCCCGGTGGCAAAGGCTGCGGACGGGAAAGAGCTGTTGCCCTATTTTATTACGACGTCGAATGGCGATCCGGCTAAAGCTGAGGTGATCGCTTCGGGGAATCAGCGGGTGATTCGGGCGCGGCTGGCGGATGGGAAGTTCTTTTTTGATGCCGATTTGAAGCAGCCTCTGGAGGCTTATTTACCAAGGCTGGAGACATTGACATTTCAGGCCGATCTCGGTTCAGTGCGGGTGAAGAGCGATCGGATTGTGGCAATTTCCCAGGCGATCTCGGCCCAGTTAAGCCTCGATAAAACCCAGGCATCCCATGTGGCTCAGGCGGCACTGCTTTGCAAAGCTGATTTAGTCACGCAGATGGTGGGTGAGTTTCCGGAGTTGCAGGGGGTGATGGGAGAGAAGTATGCGCGGAAGGCTGGGGCTCCGGAGGAGGTGGCTGTCGCGATCATGGAGCATTACTTGCCGAAGGGGGCGGGCGATCGCCTGCCGGAAACGCTGACAGGCCAGGTCGTAGGGATTGCCGATAAGCTCGATACGCTGGTGAGTATCTTTGGCTTGGGTATGGTGCCGACGGGGTCCTCTGATCCGTTTGCGCTGCGGCGATCGGCGAATGCTGTGGTCAATATTCTATGGTCGGCGGGGTTGAAACTAGATGTTTCCACGCTGTTGCAAACCATTGTTTCGGCGTTTGCTACTAAACATGGTTCCGTCATGAAGGTGTCCTCTGAGGAATTGCTGAAACAGTTGCAGGATTTCTTCTTGCAGCGGGTACAAACCTTACTCAAGGATGAGCAGTCAGTTGATTACGATCTCGTTAATGCCGTGGTTGGCGAAAACGATGTAGAGTACAGTCAGCGGGCCTTGGGGAATTTGTTGGAGGTGCGCGATCGTGCCCTGTTCCTACAGCAAATCCGCGATGATGGTCGTTTGGCTCCGATCTATACGGTGGTGAACCGCGCTTCTAAATTAGCGGCCCAGGGGAGTCTAGACACCCAGCAATTGGATGTGAAAGCGGTGGTCAAACCTGCGCTGTTCCAGAAGAAGTCGGAGCAGGCGTTTTTTGATGCTGTGGGTCAATTGGGTGCGCAGAAGGACTATGGGGCTTTGGTGGGGGCTTTGAGTGCGATCGCGCCGACCCTTACAAACTTCTTTGACGGCGAAGATAGTGTGATGGTGATGGATTCTGATCCGGCGATCAAGGAGAACCGCCTGAATCTATTGGGCGTGCTGCGCAATCATGCGCGGGTGTTGGCGGATTTTGGGGCGATCGTTAAGGGGTAACTATGAGTGACTATTACAAGGCGGAGCATCTGCGCAATTTCGGGAAGATTTCTGAGGGGAGTCCGGAATTGGCGGAGAAGTTTTTTGCCTATTATGGGGCGGTCTTTGAGGAGGGGGCTTTGTCGGCTAGGGAAAAGGCTTTGATTGCTTTGGCGGTGGCCCATACGGTGCAGTGCCCCTATTGTGTGGAGGCCTATAGTAAGGCTTGTCTACAGGAGGGGTCGGATTTGGAGCAGATGACGGAGGCGGTGCATGTGGCGACGGCGATTCGGGGTGGGGCTTCGTTGATCCATGGGTTGCAGATGATGGAGCAGGTTGATAAATTGTCGATGTGATTTTTTCTGCCGATCGGAGGCTTGGAGTCCTGTAGGGACGGGGTTTTAGCTAGCCTGCAATTCATTTGCAGGTGGGTTGTGCAGCAATCAGATTCCCCCGACTTTTGTGTTTTAATCGTTGTTGCTTAAAAGCACCGCAAATGAATGATTCTGTTGGCGAATTGGAAAAAGAATAATCGGGCTTAGCTCGATGACCTGCCTAGAAGGCATTTCCAGTTTTATAGTTCATGACAACTAAAAAGCCTGGGAAAGCCCATTCTACAAGGAAGTTCG